>JAUZPW010000369.1 GCA_030705725.1 Bacillota bacterium | reverse complement strand
CGGTTATTTCGTCCGGGCTGCCTATAAAGGACGCGCAGACTCCGACATTACCGCTGACGGTTTTAAAGCTTGCCGATTTCAGCTCGTCTGCCGTCAGGCTCAGCATGACGGCTTGATTATTTTCGAGAGTAACGATCTTTTTCTTCCCGTTTTCAAAATAGCTGAAAGAAGACTTTCCCGTTTCCGCCGGCGAGTAATTACGGATATACATAAGCTTTTCAAGGCAGGTTTCAACTGAATCGGAGGAGTTTTCAACAATATAACGCATCATCGGCTCGGTATCGTCTTCGCCGAGTGCCATTGCAGTAATTGTGGCAAGGGTGGTGCATTCCATGTCCGCGCCCTTGTTCTCGCTGCCGCAGACGAACACCCACGGATCGTTATGCCCGAGACGCCCCGATAAAAGCTTGTCGTATGAGACTTTGGCGGAGTCAAGGTCGCCTATATAGGCAAGGGCCGCGGTTAGATACAGTTTTTCCTGAAGGTTTAGCGCGGCGTCGTTTTCCAGCAGGTATTTAACGTCAAGCAGCACTGGCTTATGCATCGCGGCAAGCCCCATATAAGAAGCGGCGACGTCTTCGGGCTGCGAGAATTTATTGTTAATAACGCCTTCGAGATAGGCTGCCGCCAATTCGGTATTCATATATTCCGGGGCCGCGGCGCAGAGCATCGCAGTCAGATCTGCCTGCTCGCCGCTATACGCAAAGAGCCTTGCTCCGCCGTTATTCCCCTGCAGCGAGCCGGGTTCCGCCTTGTCTTCATCCTCTGAACTGAAATAATACGGCAGAGTATCTCCGTATTTATCTTTCAGAAGCTTTTTTGCTATGTCGCGGCTCGCTCTGACGTCGGCGCGCACTCCGGAACCGGCTGCTAAGTCCTGCAGACATTCCATATATAGTGAACGCGATCTGTCAAAAAACGAAAGCGTGACGGGCGAGCGCAAAGCGCTGATGTCTATGCCTTTTGAAAGGTCAAAGGTTTTGGTTATCGGAACCTCCAGCGCGCCGTTCAAAACGCGGAAGCTCTTCTGAAGGCTGTCGGTATTGCCGCCGGAGGTTGCTTTGACCGTCAGCGTATAGCTCCCGGCCTCGCCTTTTCCGAAATTAAGGTTTAGGTAACTGCCCGGGGTACCGCTGCCTGTAAAGCTTTTTTTGGTTTTGTCTGGGAGCTGAAGCTCGGCAACGTAGCTTATTTTATCGCCGTCTTTTAGCGCGGTTCCGTATCCCCGGACGGTGGCTGAAAGATCATCGCCCTTAAGAAAGACCGAGTTTACTATCAGATCCGCGAAGAAAGGCTTTGTAGTTTTGATTAAAACTTTGTTCGTCCCGGCATATACCCCATCCGTCAGCGCAAGAGATGTCACGCGCCAGGTGGTGAGGTTGTCGGGCAGGGCGAAGGTAAGGGAGCACCGCCCGTCTTCGCCGGTTGTTCCGGTAAGAAACGAAGCCGTATCGAGGAAATTTTTGCGGATATAGTCCGAGCCGCCCTCGCCGCCCTTTTCAGCAAGACCTGAACCGCTGAAATCGTGCTGGACGTATGAAGCATAAGTGTTAATTATCGGGTAGAAGTATTTCGAATAAATGTTACCCAATGGATCGGCGATCTGATTCTCAACGGCGAATGCTGCTTCGTCGACTACGCTGACGCAGACTGATGTGTTCGGCACGGGTTTATTGTTTTTGTCTTTTACAAGGATGCCGAATTTTACGCTTTGCCCCGGAGAATATTTATCGCTG
>JAUZPW010000368.1 GCA_030705725.1 Bacillota bacterium | reverse complement strand
GCCTGGGCTAAAGAAGCGGAGTTTCTCGGCGCGGGCGAGATACTCTTAACCTCGATGGACTGTGACGGTACGAAAAACGGATTTGATACCGAGCTTACGAGCGCCGTAACAAAGGCTGTCAGCATACCGGTAATAGCGTCCGGGGGCTGCGGCAGCCTTGCGCATTTTTCCGAAGTTTTTGAAAAAACGGGCGCGGACGCAGCCCTGGCGGCCTCGCTGTTTCATTACGGCGAGCTGCGGATAAAAGACGTGAAAAACCACCTGCTGAAATGCGGGATTCCAGTCCGAACAGAGGTGTAGAATGGATTTTAATATTTTTTTCCGAAAATCGGAGCTCGTCCCCGTTATAGTGCAGGATGCGGGCACAAAAAAAATTCTGATGCTGGCGTATGCCGACAGGGAAGCGCTCAGAAGGACAACGGAAACGGGCTATGCCTGTTTTTACAGCAGAAGCCGCAAAACGCCGTGGATGAAAGGGGAGACCTCGGGAAACAAAATCAAGGTGTCAAAGATAATTTCGGACTGCGACGACGATACCTTGCTGTATTTGGGCGTTCCAAGCGGCCCCGTATGCCACACCGGAAATGAAAACTGTTTTTTTAACGTGGTATGGGAGGAAAAATAAAATTGGATACTCTTGAAAAGCTTTATAAAGTGATAGATGAACGAAAAGAAAACCCGCAGGAGGGCTCTTACACATGCTATCTTTTTGAACAGGGCCTCGACAAAATACTAAAAAAAATCGGCGAGGAATGCTCTGAGACAATAATTGCCGCCAAAAACGGTAAAAAGGACGACACCGTGGGCGAAATCTGCGACCTTATGTATCATCTGCTTGTGATGATGTCCGCACAGGGCATAACGTATTCCGACGTTTCAGAGGTGCTTGAAAATAGGAGCCTCAAAATAGGCAATCTGAAAACAATGAAAAAGACCGACAAGCTGACATAAAAAAGAGCCCCTGACGGGGCTTTTTTTATTATCTTATGACGCTATTTGAATATATCGATCCAAAGCTTATCGTAAAGATCGAGAGTTTTCTGAGGGAGATTCGTATAAGTCTCGCACTTAGAGAGAATTTCCTCGGGGGGATAGGAGACGCTTTTTTTCACGTCCTCGGGAAGCTTTTCGTAAACGGACTTTGACGGCGTCGAATAGCCGATGGCTTCAATGTTCTTTCCGGCGACGTCCGAACGGGTCATAAAGTTTATAAATTCCTCGGCTTCTTTTTTATGCGTGCAGCCTTTGGGCACGCACATCGCGTCGACAAAACGGTTCGTGCCCTCTCTGGGTAACGAAAACGCAAGGTTTTCGTTAGTTTGCTTCATAGTGATAAAATCGCCTGCGTAGTAAGGTGCTATAAGCGCGTCGCCGTTTTCCATTTTGTCAAAAATCTGATCCATAACGTAGGCCTGCACGTACTGCTTCTGTTCGGAAAGATCCTTCGCCGCCTGCTTGAGCTCATTTTCATCCGTGGTGTTGAAGGAATACCCGCGCCTTTTAAGGGCGATGCCGAGCGCGTCGCGCGGATTGTCGAACATAAGAATCTGGCCCTTGTATTTTTTATCCCAGAGTATGTTAAAGCTTCCGACGTCGTCTTTAACCTTAGTTTTATCGTATATGATGCCGACAACGCCCCATGCGTAGGGAACGGAATACTCTCCGCTCTTGTCGTATTCGGGGTTTTTGAGATAATCGAATATTTCCGAATAGTTTGGGATGTTTTTGTAGTCGAGCTTTTG
>JAUZPW010000367.1 GCA_030705725.1 Bacillota bacterium | reverse complement strand
TCTATCATACCGACGGATAAATTAATAACGGCATTTGTCCTACTCTTTTTTTCCGTCATTTTTTCTCATCTCTTCTGTGTCCATAATTATAGTGACGGGCCCGTCGTTCGTAAGCTCGACCTTCATATCCGCGCCGAAGCTTCCCGTTTTAACCGTAAGCCCAAGCTCCCTGCACTCCATGATAAACGCCTCAAAGAGCTCTTCCGCGCGCGGCGTGTTCTCCGCCGCCGTGAAATTCGGACGCCTGCCGTGCGAGCAGTCGCCGTAAAGCGTAAAGTTTGAAACGATCAGAAGCTCGCCTCCGACGTCTGACACGCTAAGGTTCATTTTGCCTTGCGCATCCTCAAATATACGCAGCCCGGCGCATTTCCGGGCCATATATTTTATATCGTCCGGTTCGTCGTTTTTTGAAACGCCCGCCAAAATTAAAAGTCCGCGCGGTATTTCCGAATAAAGCCCGCCGTCTATATAAACCCTGGCGCCGAGCGCTCTCTGGATAACGGTTCTCATAAATCAAGCCCTCAACTGTTCGATCTTATTATATCTATAATCCCGGAAACGCGCTTCAGCTTTAAGAACAGATCGTTAAGCTGCTGTGTGTCCGAAACCTCGATAACAGTCGTAATAACGGCGTACCCGTCGGTTAAATCCCTTGCCGAAAGCTCCGATACGTTCAGCTTCAGATTGCTGAAAACCGAAACGACGTCCGCAAGCAGCCCCACGCGGTTTTTCGCCGAAATCTGTATGCCGGTTTCGTATCTGTCGCGCCGCCTGTCGTCCCAGTGCGCCGAAACCCACCGCCCGTTGTCGGCGTCCGACTCCTTTGCCGACCTGACGTTCGGGCAGTCCGTTCTGTGGATCGACACTCCGTAGCCTCTCGTGATAAAGCCTATTATATCGTCGCCCGGAATAGGCGTGCAGCACCTTGCGAATTTTACGAGGCAGTTGTCAAGCCCGCCGACAACAACGCCGTAAAGCGGCTTTTTGGGCTTTTTTTCGGCGGCCTTCGCTATATCCGTCTCTGCGGCTTCCTCCGGTTTTTCGAACCGCTTAAGCTCGTCGCGGATTCTGTTTATTACGCGGTTAACGGTAACTCCGCCGTAGCCGATCCCCGCAAAAAGCTCCTCCGCGGAATTAAAGGATAGCTTTTTAATGACCGACTGGCGTATATCCTCGTTCTGGAAAGCGGTGTAAAGGAGCCGGGCGTTAAGCTGCTTTTCAAGCTCTTCCCTGCCCTGTACTATATTTTCTTCCCTGCTCTCGTTTTTAAACCACTGCTTGATTTTATTCCTTGCTTCGTTTGTGCGCGCAAGCTTCAGCCAGTCTCTGCTCGGGCCGTGCGTATCCTTCGAGGTCAGAATATCGACAATCTCGCCGTTTTTAAGCTGGTAATCCAGCTGTACTATGCGCCCGTTCACCTTCGCCCCGACCATACGGTTTCCAACGGCCGTATGTATCGCGTATGCAAAGTCGATCGGCGTCGCGCCCGCCGGCAGGTTGATTACATCGCCCTTCGGCGTAAAAACGAATACCTCATCGGCAAAAAGATCCACCTTGAGGGTTTTTATGAAATCCTCGGCGTCCGTATCCTGCTGCGTTTCAAGCAGCTGGCGTATCCAGGCGAAGGTATTTTCCCCCTCGTGGTATTTGGCTCCGATCCCCTCTTTATATTTCCAGTGCGCCGCTACGCCGTACTCGGCTAATTGGTGCATTTCCCTTGTTCTGATCTGAACCTCGAACGGCATCCC
>JAUZPW010000366.1 GCA_030705725.1 Bacillota bacterium | reverse complement strand
GAGCGTTCATAGTGCAGTAAATATCGGCATTCGGTACAATATCAGAAATAGCGCAGATGGCTCCCGAATGGTCGGGCTCTATATGGTTTACTATCAGGCAGTCAATTTTGCTTACAGGGATGATTTCCTCGATATTTTTAATAAGTTCTTTTGTAAACGGCTCTTTGACAAAATCGATAAGGCTAATTTTATCGTCGATAACGAGGAAGGCGTTATATGTAGTTCCAAACGGCGTTTCATAGCCGTGAAACACGCGGATGTCATAATCAACTGCCCTTACAGAATAAATATTGTCCCTTATTTTAACCGCAGGCATAGTATTGTCCCTCCCAGCTATTCGTTTGCACCGCAGCATTTTTTGTATTTTTTCCCGCTTCCGCAGGGGCACGGGTCGTTGCGCCCGGGCTTTTTATCTTTTCTTATCGGTTGGCGGGGGCCGACGTCGTTTGCCGACGTGCCTGATACTGAGGTTTCCCTGGCAACCTTTTCGCGTTTCGGCTCGTCTCCATGCCGCACTCTTACCAAAAAGATCATTCGGACTGTATCCTCGCGGATCGCCTGGATCATTTCGTCGAACATTTCAAAGCCCTCGTGCTTATAGGCGACTACAGGGTCGGTCTGGGCGTATGCGCGCAGTCCAATGCCTCTTTTCAGCTCATCCATTGCGTCGATATGATCCATCCATTTTTCATCGACGTTTCTGAGCATTACTACGCGTTCAAGCTCACGCATAAGAGGCTCCGACAGCTCCGCTTCCTTTTTGTCATAAGCGGCCCGAGCTTTTCCAAGCAGGGTGTTGCTGAGGTCGTCCGGCGATATATGCTCGAGCTCCTCGCGCGTATATTTAAGGCTGCCGGACGTTATGAAAACGCCTTCGAATTTCGAGATAATTTCGTCGGCCTGCCATGTGTCAAGATAGTTATGCTCACCCGCGACCGATTTTACGGCGTTTTGCACCGTTTCCTCAAGCATCCCGAGAATGACTTCCTTAAGGCTCTCTCCGTCTAAGACGCGGCTTCTCTGGCCGTAAATTATCTCGCGCTGCTTGTTCATAACATCGTCGTATTCGAGGACATGCTTTCTGATCTGGAAGTTACGGCTTTCAACGCGCTTCTGCGCCGTTTCAATAGCGTTAGAGAGCATTTTCTGATCTATTGGGGTGTCTTCGTCAAGACCGAGAGTATCCATAAGTTTCATGATTTTTTCAGAACCGAAAAGACGCATCAATTCGTCCTCGAGCGAAATAAAGAACACGCTTTCGCCGGGGTCGCCCTGACGTCCGGAACGGCCGCGAAGCTGATTATCTATACGTCGGCTTTCATGGCGCTCAGTGCCTATTATGAGGAGCCCACCGGCTTTTTTTACTAGCTCTGCGTCTTTCGCCGTTTCGGATTTATATATTTCCAGATTTTTGCGGAAGGATTCGCGGGCCTTTTTAACTTCCTCGTCGTCGGTATCGGCATAGCCCATTGCATCGACTATTACCTGCTCTGAAAAGCCTTCTTTCACAAGGTTGTTTTTCGCCATATATTCGGCGTTGCCACCGAGCATTATATCGGTGCCGCGCCCCGCCATGTTTGTCGCTATCGTAACGGCTTCATATTTTCCGGCCTGCGCTATTATCTGGGATTCCTTTTCATGGTATTTTGCGTTCAGCACCTCGTGCTTAATCCCGTGCTTTTTGAGTATCGATGATAGGATTTCGCTTTTTTCAATGGAAATCGTACCTATCAGCACGGGCTGGCCTTTTT
>JAUZPW010000365.1 GCA_030705725.1 Bacillota bacterium | reverse complement strand
GGTCTCGATCAGAAACAGTATTCCGCCCACAAACTAAGGCATACGGCGGCAACGCTGATGTACCAGAACGGCGTGGATATAAGAACGCTTCAGGAAGTTCTGGGGCATAAAAACCTCGATACAACCATGATTTACACGCATATCGCGAATAACAGTGTAGAAAACG
Source organism: Bacillota bacterium (assembly GCA_030705725.1). Taxonomy (GTDB): domain Bacteria; phylum Bacillota; class Clostridia; order Oscillospirales; family Butyricicoccaceae; genus UBA6114. Next base: position 1,587 of record JAUZPW010000365.1, on the reverse strand, counting down.
CCGCCATGCTGAACCCGCTTGCAAACGAAAAGAAGAGCAAAAAATAATTAATGAAGCTTCCGGATTTTCGGAAGCTTTCCAATTTTTAGAAACGTTTTCCTTCAAGCCCGATATAAGGCCGAATGGTATTTGTCAAAGCATCAAAAGCCTGTGGCGTAAGGGACTGCGCCCCGTCGCTCAACGCTTTCGGCGGGTTGTTGTGTACCTCGATCATAAGCCCGTCCGCCCCGGCCGCCACCGCCGCCTTTGAAAGCGGCAAAACGAGCGACGAGATGCCGCAGGCATGGCTCGGGTCGACGATAACCGGCAGGTGCGTCATCTTTTTAAGCATGGGAACCGCGGAAATATCCAGCGTATTTCTGGTGGACGGTTCAAAAGTGCGTATTCCGCGCTCGCAAAGAATAACCTTTTCGTTCCCGCCCGCCATAATATACTCGGCGCTCATCAAAAGTTCCTCTAATGTGTTTGAAAGGCCGCGTTTTAAGAGCACGGGCTTATCCGTCTGCCCGAGTATTTTGAGAAGTCTGAAATTCTGCATATTGCGCGCTCCGACCTGTATAATGTCGACGTCGCCGAAAAGCCCTATGTCCGCCGTGTCCATGATTTCGGTCACAACCGGCAGGCCTTCCTTTCTGCCGGCGGAAAGCAAAAGCTCAAGCCCCTCGTTTTCAAGTCCCTGAAAAGAGTATGGCGAGGTTCGGGGTTTAAAAGCGCCGCCGCGTAAAAGCCCGGCGCCCGATGCCTTAACGCTTTTTGACACCGCGCTCATCTGCTCCTCGTCCTCAACCGAGCATGGCCCGGCTATAATCTGAAAATACCCCCCGCCGATTTTTCTTCCCCTGACGTCTATAATGGTATCGTCGGTGTGAAATTTCCTGTTGGCTTTTTTATAAGGCTCACTTACGCGTTTAACGTCCGAAACGATTTCCTCGGATTTAAGCTTTTCCGGCTCAAGCATTGACGTATCTCCGACAAGCCCGATAATCGTCGTGTTCTCGCCGCGACTCAGATGCGTTTTTAATCCAAGCGTTTCCATGCGCCTGATAAATTCGCCGACCTGGTTTTCGCTTGAATTCTGTTTAAGGATAACTATCATAATTAAGCTCCGTTCCGTCTTGTAAGACGTTTTTATAGTATGCTTTGTTTGAAGAAAAAATGGCCCGAAAGCCTTTTGCGGGCTTCGGGCCATCTAAAAAAAATAACCCGAAGCTTCTCTGGGCTTCGGGCTGTTTGCCTGTAATATCATGGCAACAGCAGCAAAAGCCCGGTTCTGCAATAATAAACGGGCCTAAAATAGCTGATTATTAACTTTTTACAGCTGTTCGTCATGTCATTTTATCCTTCCGAAATTTGTTCTGAGTATAGCATAGGTTTTTAACACAGTCAACAGAATAATATAAACGTTTACTGAGCGCGCGGATGGCACCTTAAATAAACGTCGCTTATCTGCTGCTTTATTATTCGCACGTAAAACTGTGTGGACGAAATATCGGCGTGACCCATCATCTCCCTGACGGACTCAACATCAGCCCCGTTCTGCAGGAGATGCATCGCGAAAGAATGCCTCAGCGTGTGGGGCGTAATCTG
>JAUZPW010000364.1 GCA_030705725.1 Bacillota bacterium | reverse complement strand
TTATTGATTACGATAGCCAGTGTATTACCAAAATAAAGCCTATTCGCGAGCTTTTTTTTCGCGCTTCTGACCGCTTCGAAAATTGTATCTCCCTCAGACTCTATCATTTTCGTCTTAACGCCCTTTTCCTTGCTCGTATTGATTAAATCCAGAATCTCATAGGAGAGGTGGTAATCGCCTTTTTTTGTTTTGTCTATAGCGACCCCGAACACGACGGTTTCCTCGTTTACGCCGTGATAATCCCAGCATCCGCATAAAAAAGCGCATAACGCCGCTGACGCAAAAATGCAAGTCGCTTTCCTAATCCGTTTATTCATCGCGTTCCCTCATTCTTATACGGTTAACTCCGATCTGCCTTGGTCTGGTGACCATTTTCCACCACGGCGCCCTTATAACGATATCCTTGCCCTCCTGGAACGTCATTTTTCCATCCAATGAAATCTGTGAGATCCCGAACGATTTGAGATTTAACATGTGTATAAGCACAGCGGATATTCCGAGCGCGGTTCCGTAATAGCCGAATGTCGCCGACAGGAAAAGGATAAGCGTGCGCGCGTAAATCATAGGCGCGTTGACCTTCTGTATTAAAAGGCTCGTAATCCCGGTCGTCGCCACTATAATTATCATTGGCGAGGCGACGATTTTCGCCTCGACCGCGGCCTGCCCGATGACAAGCGCGCCCACTATACTCAGCGCCTGGCCGATGGTAGACGGCATCCTGATACCCGTCTCCCTCAAAATATCAAAAAGCAAAAGCATAAAAAACGCTTCAATATACGCCGGAAACGGCACGCTGCTCCTTTCACCCATAATGCTTATCATAAAGGGGGTCGGCATCACCTCGTGGTGATAGCCCGCCATTCCCACGTAAAGGCCCGGAAGAAGGACAGTAATAAAAAAAGCAAGGATGCGCAGTATTCTCTGAAAAGACGTATAATAAAAGTTCAGGTAATAATCCTCGTTGCTTTGGAAGTTTTCGATAAAAAGATATGGAACTGTCAGCACCGCCGGGGTTCCGTCCAGAACTATTGCGACGCGTCCCTCAAGCAGCTTCCCGATAACGACGTCCGGGCGCTCTGTATATCCCGTGGATCGGAAGGGAGAATAAGGCTGGTCCTTTATAAGCTCGGTTATATAGTTAGAATCCAGCACACCGTCCATATCGATCTCGCCGAGCCTCCTGAAGACCTCCTTTATTATCCTTTTATCCGCTATGCCCTCCATATAGCAGACACAGGCCTGCGTTTTCGTCCTTCTTCCGAGCGTAAGAAATTTTACTTTGAGCTCGTTCGTTCTTGCTTTTCGGTGTATCATCGAAAGGTTAATCAAAATGGATTCCGTAAACCCTTCCCTCGGCCCGCTGATTACCTTTTCGCCTTCCGGCTCGCCTATAGCTCTGAGGCTGAAGCCCTTGGTGTTCAGTATAAGCGCACAGTCTACGCCGTCAATGAATAAAACGGTGTCGCCGTATGTGATAGCTTCCGTTATTTTTTCATAATCGTAAGCCTTCCCCACTTCGTTTATCATAACGATTTGTCTGATGACCGTTTCAACCGGGTCCGAGCCCTGGACGACCGACGAAAGCATAAGCGGCTTGATTATAAAATCGTTCATTATTTCAGAATTGACGACGCCGTCGAAGTATGCGATAAAGTACTTCTGGGTTTTGCCCTGGCTGCTTTCTATATACCTCTTACGTAAAATATCCACGTTTACAAACAGCTTTGTCAGTATCTCCTCGTTTTTCTCAACTGTTTCGGCAACGGAAATTTC
>JAUZPW010000363.1 GCA_030705725.1 Bacillota bacterium | reverse complement strand
CTCTGACGCTTGAACAGAAAGACGGGCGCCGCGCTGCTGCTCGCGGCAGCCATAAGCTTTACGATAATGCCCGCTCGGGCAAAAGCTTTGGACGAGGATCGGATTATGAAAATCGGGCTTTACTACGGCGTAAATGCTCTTCCGTCCGCAAACCTCGCAAACGAAGTGGGAAGCGGTTATTCTGTCGGGTATTTCGATTCGGATAGGAATTTTAATAAAATACATACGATTTCGGAAGAAAAAATATCCGTGATGAAGGATAAAACGGTTTACCTGGGCGGCGACGATCTCTATTACGATACTTTGCCTGCAAGCTCAAAGGGCATTATCGGCGCTTTTCACTTACAGACCGATGAATCGTTCGCTTCGGACAGCGAAGCGGTTAAGGCGGCCGCGGCCGCGGCTTCAAAAAGCGGTTACTGCGCTTTCCCGGCGTTTGTAAACGGAGAAAACGTTATACGCATAGGAAATTTCACATCGGCTTCTGAAGCGTCGGAGGCTGCGTCAAAAATATCTACTTTGACGGGCTGCGGCTTAAGCCCCGTCGGCATGAGCAAAACCTGCTTTACTTTTACGGCTACAAAATCAACCGAGGTCTTATACGAATTCGACAACGGATGCCCGCTCGGAATTATGCCCGTTTCAGGCGGCGAAAAAAGCGTTACCTGGTTTAAGGGTTATAAGTATTACGGAGGATTTGAATATAACCGCCTTTCGGGGAATGATATTACCGTAATAAACGTTTTGAGCCTCAGCGACTATGTAAAAGGGGTCATCCCTTATGAAATGAATCCGTCGTGGCCGATAGAAGCGCTTAAGGCGCAGGCGCTCTGCGCAAAATCCTATGCCCTGTCCGTAAGCGGAAAGCACAGGTCAAGCGGTTTTGATCTCTGCAATACCGACGACTGTCAGGTTTACAGGGGTACTTCGCTTGCCACAGACGCATCGGACGAAGCTGTGGACGGGGTCAATGGACTCGGAGTTCTGTATGACGGAGAACCGGCGCAGACGTTCTTCCATTCCTCAAACGGCGGCTCTACGGAGGACGCCGCCAATGTCTGGGGCAAAGATATACCGTACCTGAAAGCCGTTCCTGACAGTTTCGAGGATCTCAAAAGCGCGGCGCACGGCGTTTGGACAAAGACAATTACTCCGGCCCAGGTGACTACTATTCTCAGGAACAAGGGATGCGATGTTTCCTCCGTCGTCAGTCTTTATGTGGATAAGTTTACGGACGCAGGCAACGTGTACAGGCTTTCCGTAAAGGACGCAAACGGAAAGGTAACCTGCTTTGAAAGGGAAAAGGCGCGCACGATACTTAACAGCACTGCAAACGGAACCTATGTTTACAGCATGCGGTTTACAGTCTCCTCAGGCGCCGGGCCTGATTTTTACGCTTACGACGCGCCGGTTTCCGGACAGTCGAAGCTTTACGCTATCGGAAAGGACAAGTCTGTAAAACTGACTTCCGGCATTATTGCAGATACCCCGATGATTACATCCTCCGGTATAAAAAAACCTGAGGCGGGAACACGGACTGCGGACAGCTTCACAATATCGGGAAGGGGCTGGGGGCACAACGTGGGGCTAAGTCAATGGGGTGCCAGAGGAATGGCGGAACAGGGCTGGGATTATGAGAAAATAATCAAGTATTATTATACCGGCGTTACTATATCGGACTTTTAATGGTGTGAAATGAATAAAAACGAATTCTATTACGATCTACCTCAGGAGCTTATCGCGCAGACGCCGCTAGAGAGGCGTGACGGCTCGAGGCTTCTG
>JAUZPW010000362.1 GCA_030705725.1 Bacillota bacterium | reverse complement strand
TCATTCTCCATTTTCAGCCGCCTGATCTCATTGTCTTTTTCATTCTCGGTAAGCACGTGTCCCTTCTTCGGACGCCCACGTCGGCAAGGCTCAATTCCTGCTTTCACCCGACGCTTTTTGTTATTTTCTCGAGTCACCATGTTCTTTACGCTCTTGAATGGCATTTTATAGATACTTGATAGCTCCCGGATTGATACTCCATCTTGGTTATGCATTCGCATTATCTCATCTATCCTGCTTTGAGGCGTGTTCGGCTTCCCTTTTTCTCGCGGCATGTGAAAAACCTCCTGTCGTAGTTTTATCCTACGACAGGAGGCCTTTTCATTTCAATGTCCGTTTCGCGTGGTGCGGAGCATTAGGCAGCCTTTAATTTTTTTAGGCGGGGAGCAAAATCCCTTCGGCGATCAGAGTTCCGCATATCGCGGCGCAGATTTCGACGGAATCGGAAAACTCGCGTTCATAGGTAACCTCATTGCTGATGAACGCCTTATGGCGCTCGGCAAGATACGCTATGACGTCCATGTCGGGCGGAATGAAAAGCGACGGGTCAAAATTCTCGTCGGAGCGTTTAAGGCGGATAAACTCCTTTGACTGACGGGTTTCATATATGAAATGGGCGATCTGCTTAAGGTAATACGCGTCGTTATGCGCAAGGCAGAAGAAATCGGAAACAAAGTGGCAGACAACGCCGAGCCTCAGCGAATAACGGCGGTTTGAGACGGGCACGCCGGTTTCCAGCTTGTCGATCATCAAGTTTACACGGTCTCCCCAGTTTTCGATTCTATGCACGGGGCGTTTCATCCTGGGAGAAGTATCGGGCAGAACATTGCCAAGCATGAAGGCCGGCCGGTTAACCGCAAGGCCGTATTCTTTTTCGAGCAGCTCGCAGGTTTTTGACGCTATGAGCATGTGTCCCACTAAGTTCAATTTGCAATCCTCCAGAAAAGTCTAGTTCATACTATACATCCGCGCCGCTGAAATAACAAGGATATTTTTATATTTATTCTGCAAAAATCCTGTTATGATTTCCACAATGTTCCGGGCTTGTTTACTTAGATGCCCAGTAATGATATACTTTCCCCATATATGAAATTTGGAGGACTTTATATGTACAGGCTGGGCGTTATCGGCGCGGGAAACATGGGCATGGCGATCCTGAACGGGGCAATCTCGTCGGGAGCCGTCAAAGCGCAGGAAACCGCGGTTTTTGACCTCGACGCGGAGAAGAAAAAAAATTGCGAAGGCAAGGGCTGCGCGGTCTTGGAAGACGAGAGGGAGGTCTACAAAGAGAGCGCCGTACTGCTTTTTGCGGTCAAGCCGCAAAATTTTGAAACGCTGCTAAATAAGCTCTCCGGGTTAAAGCCGCCCGAGGGCCAGATTATTGTAACTATCGCCGCGGGAGTTTCGACGGGTTATATAAGAAGCTTCTTAAAGCAAAGCAAAAAGCTTATCCGCGTGATGCCGAACACGCCTCTCCTTATCGGAAAGGGCGCGTCGTTTCTTTCAAAATCGGAGGAAGTAACGGATGCCGAATTTGAAAAGATCCGCGCGATTTTCGGGGCGATGGGGGAAACCGCTGTTATCCCGGAGGATAAAATGAACGAGGTTATCCCCGTTAACGGAAGCTCCCCCGCTTTTGTTTATTATTTTATAGACGCCGTCGCCAAATCGGCTGAAAAGATGGGCGTGGATTACGACACGGCGTTAAGGCTCGCGGCCGCGACCTTTATCGGCTCGGCGGAGATGATTCTCAAATCGGGAAAAACGCCGGAAGAGCTTATA
>JAUZPW010000361.1 GCA_030705725.1 Bacillota bacterium | reverse complement strand
TAATATCTCCCGAAGGCTGCGCAAGCATACTATGGAAAGATGCATCAAAAATAAAAGAAGCCTGCGAATGCCTCAAAATGACGGCCGCAGATCTGATGTCGCTGGGTGTTATCGAAAAGATACTGCCAGAAAAAGACGGGTTTAATAAGCTCTGTGCTGCAATAAAAAAGGAACTCTTGGCATCCTTCGGCGAAAAGCTGGCGCTTTCGTCAGATGAGCTTCTCGAAAGAAGATACCAAAAATTCCGTAAGATCGGCATTGCTTCAGTGTCCGCGTCTTAAATTTCTGTCAGGGTCCGGCCTTCGTCCGCAGGTATATCCGAAGCCGTCGCCGTGACGTTGAAAGTTGTCTGTGAACCCGCGTAGCGAAGGTCCTCTTTGTCGTTACTCGGCCATGAGATTTTTGCTTTGCAGGTATAGATTTGCTTTCCTTTGTCAATTGGAAAAAAGCCTGTAATATGTAGCGTACCCGCGCCGGTGATGCTGTCTAAAGCATTTCCGGCGCTGTCATTTACGGTCAGTTTAAGCTCGCTGATAACGTTTTCCTTGCCCCTAGGACTGAAATTAAATAACAGCTCATAATAAAGATCTGTAGCGCAAATGCTACCGTCCCCGTAATTGCAGATTACGAACTGCCATTCGTCGGATTCCGTCGGGGCTATTTTTATATACGCGCTGTAAGACTCGCTTCCGCTGCGCAGAAAAACGAACCTTTTCGCATAAACGCCGTTTTCAGAGGCCTTTATCGCTGCCGTATAGCATTTAAGCGTTTTTGACATAATAAAATTTAATATCAAAAGCGGTATAAGCAGTACGAATATAGCTTTTTTCATAAAACACCCCGGTACAAAAAAAGTGCCGCAAGCATAAATGCTGCGGCAACCGGCTGTCGTGTCCAAATCAGGATTTAGACCCTTGGTTTTGCGAGGCAAGCTTTCGCTTGCTTAGCTCTTCACATTACCATTATATTCCGGCGTGTTCTATTTTATGTCGTTATATATGATATTTATTTGACTGCCAGTAGAATCTCCCTTAAAATTTTACAAGCCGTGGCCGTAGACGCTCCGCTGTGGTCATATATCGGTGCCAGTTCGTTAACGTCAAAACCCACGACATTCAGCTTAAAGACGTGGCGTACGGCCTCAATAAGCTCGTTGAAATTTACGCCGCCCGCCTCCGGCGTTCCCGTCCCCGAAAAAACCGATGGGTCAAGAACATCAAGATCAAGAGAGAAATACACAGGTTTCCCGGAAAGCGCTTTAACCGCGTCTCCGAGCCCGTCAAAATTAAATTTTTGAGTTTTTACATGCCCTTTCGCCCATAAAAACTCCGAGCGGTCGCCCGAGCGGATACCGAACTGCATGATTCTGTTGTCGCCAAGCTTTTCCCAGACTCTGCGCATCACAGTAGCATGCGAAAGCTTTTGACCAAGGTAATCGTCCCTTAAATCCATATGCGCGTCAAAATGTATCAGATAAAGCTCAGGGTACTTTGCGTATGCCGCCCTCACGGCGCCCAGTGTGACAAGATGCTCTCCGCCTATCATGCCGGGTATCTTCCCGTCCGATAAAACCTGTTTTGCAAAGCTTTCTATGATGGAAAGCGCGTTTTCAGGCGCGCCGAACGGCAGCTCCAGATCCCCGAAGTCGAATACGCGCGTTTCGCTTAAGTCCTTATCCTGATATGGGCTGAAAGTTTCAATCCCAAACGATTCGTTGCGGATAGATGAGCATCCGAACCTCGCTCCGGGGCGAAACGACGTCGTTGAATCAAACGGAGCGCCGAAAAT
>JAUZPW010000360.1 GCA_030705725.1 Bacillota bacterium | reverse complement strand
GAGGGAACCTGCCTTATTTCGAGCATATCCTCCGTAATTCTCGTGTTCGCCGGAATTTCCGAAACGGCAAACACGACCGGAACCGTTTTGGTCCCCGACGACCTCAAAAGATAGCCCGCAAAATTGTAGACCGCGAAGCCCATAAGCGCCGCGAATAAAAGCGAAAGTATGTATATCCTCTTCAATCTGCTTCCTCCATGACCGTCGTTACGACGTAAGCCCCACGCAGTAAAGCCCGTAGTTGTAATCGTCCTCGCCGCCGGGTTTCCCTCCTGGCTCCAAAGCTTTTATATAAGAGCCCCTTATTTCGCCGGACGCTGATTCGCTCTCAATAATAAAAGCGGCGAATCCCTTTACCATAACGTAGCTGTTGCTTACCTTGGAAACGACGAGTACCTTTAATAACCTCGGGCACTCCGGCACGAAATGCTCGGCGCAGCATCCCCCGTCGTCTGAAAAATGGGTGCACTCCGAATACCTGCTCGAAATCGCAAGCTCCGTCGGTCCGGACATGTTTCCTTTTTCGACCGGGAGCAGTCCGTCTCCGACCGTTATGGTTCCCCTGTATCCGAATTGCAGCCACGAGGAGAAGTCGTTCGCGCCTCCCCCCATAACTCCGTCCAGGTCGATAGCCCCGTAAGAGCCTGTATCTCCGTCCCCGGAGCCGTATTTCAGTATAATGTGCTCTGTGTTCCCGCTCTCTATCGCGCTTTTTAGCTCAAGGTAATCGACGCAAAGCGGCGAAATATCGTCCGCGCTCGCGCAGGGAGCCGCCCTCGCGCCGGCGCTTCTCGAAACGTCGACGGAGCTTATCCCGATAACCTTAGAAAAATCAAGTCCCGCTTCGCAGGGAATTTTAACTTTTACGCTCGTGTATTTCCCCGAGACAAGGTCCCCGAGCCCGACGTCCTCCGCGGTAATAATATAATTGTTTTTTTCGGCGTACTCGACAGCGGCGGCATAAACGCCGGAAATACCCGGCGCGTCGTCCGGGCTCACGGGCAGAAGCCTTGCCGCCGCAAGCGCCGCGGCGTCCGCCGCGTTCTGGGTGCTTGAGGCTTTTAAGTAAGCGTACCCGAGATCGGCGGCAAACGCCGCGCAGACGAGCACCAAAACAATTGAGAGCGCCGCAAAAACGATAATCGCGCCTTCCTCGGAGTTTGTAAAATCATTGATCTTTTTCATTTCATTCGACTTTCATAACGCACTGCGACGAAATCGTCACGGTCTCGCCGCCGGAAAAAATGCCCGCGACCGGCGTCAGCGTATCAATGTTTGCGCTGATTTTGACGCAAAGGTCTCCGTCACGGGGGGCCGACGCGTCCGAAAAAGTAACCGTCACGGTTATCTTGTCTTTAAGGTAATCCGGCGTCTCGGAAATCACCTTGTCCTTTATGTTCTGCGCGGCAATAGCGCCCTCAGAGTTAACGATGCCGTATCTCGCTCCCTCCCTGCAGCAGTAAGAGAGACTGAGCTGATTCCCGAAAAGCCAACCGAAGTCGATAATCCCGCATAGTATCATTAGAAATATGGGCAGCGTAATCGCAAGCTCGGCAACCGCCTGGCCGTGCTCTTTTTTGATAAAGCGCATTGATTGCTTTGCCATTTCGCGCCCCCTCCGAATGAGTACCGGGCATTCCGGATGGAATGTACCGCCCGGAGCCGTTCCGGGCGGTACGCAGCCTGAAAAAACGAGTTTTAAGTTCCCGAAGCCGTAGCGGGGATTTTGTTGCCCGCGTTCGTGAAAATATCCGAGATCTTCGGGCCGAGCGCCACCAGAGCGGCGATAGCGGCAACCGCAATT
>JAUZPW010000036.1 GCA_030705725.1 Bacillota bacterium | reverse complement strand
TAACGACCATATCTGTACGCCTCCAGCCTGGATTTATTGAAGTCCGGCACGGATCCTAAGACGGGGTAGCTGAAAATGTCCGTAAGTTCCTTTTCATTTACAATTGACTTGTCGAGCACTTTCTGAATGAATATAACAGCGGCCGCTGTTAAAAAGCCCAATAAGCATCCTAAAAGTACATTTTTTGCGTTGCTTGGAAAAGTTTTTGGAGGATTCTTCTGCGCCCGGTCTATAATCTCCACGCTGCCTGCCTTAACGACACGCATAATTTCTTTCGGCGCTATTTTTTCTATTGTGGAGGCTATGATGCAGGCGTGCTCCGGGCTGTGCGACGAAACTTTTACTTCGAATACTTCCGTATTGTCAACGGAGGAAGCCCTAATCATATTCTTCAGTTCCTGCGGCTTGTATGAAAGGCCCGACTGGTCCGCCACTTCCTTAAGCACTGTGTCGCTGTTTAATATTACTATGTAGGTACCGACAAGTTTGACAGACATATTGATATCGTTAATTGTGGCTTCCTTCCGTGCTTCGTTATTGTAGACGTACATGGAAACCCTCGCGGTATAAAGCGGTTTAATAAGATACAAGGTAACAGCCCCGGCAATTATGCCCCCGGTTACGGTTAGCGCTATGACCAGATAAATCCTGCCCCACAGAATCTGCAGTAGATGCATTAAATCTATTTCCGTATCCTTATACATATTATTAATCCTTTCGAGAGCTTCCGGCACACCTTCAAATCTAGGCTTTAAGGCTGGAGGCTCCGGCAAATACAGGCTCTTCCTTTATCGTGTCGAACACCAGGTTCCTGATTTTGCCGGCGTCCGTCTCCTCCTTAAGGCAGGTTGAGATTGCCGTCAGATCGCGCCGCAGCTTCAGCTGGTCAATGTTTGACGGCTGCATAACGAATATTTTGGAATGTCCCGTAGTACTCACGGACTCGCTGTCCAGAGAAAGCTCCTCAAACAGCTTCTCGCCTGGCCGCAGTCCGGTAAACCTGATTTCGATATCGCGGCCGGGCTCGTATCCGAAAAGGCGTATCAAATCTTTCGCCATATCTGCTATTTTTACCGGTTCACCCATGTTGAGCACGAATATCTCGCCTCCGCCGGCGATCGCTGCCGCGGTCTGCACAAGGGAAACCGCTTCCTGAATAGTCATAAAGTATCTTTTCATGTCCGGATGCGTTACGGTGACGGGCCCGCCTTCCGCTATCTGCCTTTTGAAGAGCGGGACGACGCTGCCGTTTGAGCCGAGAACGTTTCCGAAACGAACCGCGGCCATTTCAATCCCGGTATAGCTTTCGGACTGTACAAGCATTTCCGCTATCCGTTTTGAGGCGCCCATAATATTTGTCGGATTAACTGCTTTGTCCGTTGAAATAAGAAGGAATTTTGATGCTCCGAACTTTATTGAAGCGTCGATAACGTTTTTTGTGCCGAATATGTTGTTCTTAACCACCTCAAACGGATTAATTTCCGAAAGCGGCACGTGCTTATGTGCGGCGGCGTGGAATACAAGCTGCGGCCTGTATTTCTCAAAAACTCCGAAAATCCGGGTTTTGTCCCTGACAGACCCCAGAATAAGCTTGTAGCGTTCCTGCGGAAAGCTTGCCTTAAGCTCCTCGTTAAGCTGGTAAAGGCCGTTTTCGCAAATGTCGAAAACAATCAGCTGTCTGCAGCCGTTTTTAAGCGCCTGACGGCAAAGCTCTGAGCCGATAGACCCCGCGCCGCCCGTCACAAGTACCGTTTTTCCGTTTATGTATGCTTTTGCCGCGGATGTATCCGTGCGCACGCTGTCCCGGCATAGAAGGTCCTCAATGCTTATTTCTCTGAGCGCCGAACGCTTTCCGCGCATAAAGTCTTCGATGTCGACAACTCTCTGGAATAGTCTGACCGGCAAGCCGGTAGGGATGCATTTTTCGTAAATAGCGCGGATGGCCTTAGTATCTGCCGAAGGTATTGCTATAAGAATTTCCTCAGCTTTTGCCTTTCGCGCCGTTTTGGCAATCTCGTCGGTCGTGCCCATAATGCGGACTCCACAGATCCGCAGGCCTTTTTTTTGCAGATTGTCGTCCAGGCAGGCTACCGGATAATATCCGTCTTTTCCGTTTTCCTTCAGCCTTTTGATAAACATCGCGCCGCAGGCTCCGGCTCCGATTATTATGGCGCGTCTCGTCTTTTTACGGTTTTTGTCAAAGACAAAATAAAATCTCGATATTATTCTGGGCAGGGCACGGCTTCCCCCGCTCAGGATAAAAAGCAGCGGTGCCGCGATAAATACCGTGGAAACGGGGATGTTTATCATCCCCGATCCCTGCACGAGAAGAAAAAACGCGCTGGTCATAAAAACGGCGGAAAGCTGCCTTAAAAGCTCTGAAAACCCGGTATAACGCACAATGCCCTCATAACATCCCAGTATATAGCTTGAGAACAAAAATGCGCTTATCATAACGGGGAAATAAATAGTCAGATCCGCGTAAGTTTTCGCCGGAACAATAAAATCAAATCGCAGCAGCAGCGCGGAATACAGCGAAATTGCCGCAAAGACAGCGTCCGACAGAAGATAGATGAAGGCCGTACATGCCCTTTTCAATAATATCACCCGCTGTTTGAGCAAATTTTACTGGAACGAGACGGTAAAGCTCTTTAATGTGTCCTGGCTGGTAAATTTTATCGTAACGCCTTTCAGATCGTTTAACCGGGTCATGCTCTTGAACTTATTATTTTTCATCCTGTCGATAAAGTAAGATAAGCTTTTGGTTTCGAGCTGTGCGTAGGTGTAATTTTCTTCAAAAGATACGGCGCCTAAGGTAAACTTTAAGGTGTATGTGCCGCTTTTGTGCGACAGACTTTTAATGGCGCGCGCGGCCGGATCGCATCCTTCGGCAAGCGCCGTACTGATCACCGCGTCTTTAAGAGTGACCGCTTTCAGTTCAGTGCCGTTAATATCGTAGCTGTAATATGAGTCTTCGTCGGGCTTTATCTTGAATATAACCGTCAAATCGTCGTTGCTGTCGGATATATCCCCTGCGAAACTGAATGTGCCTCCTAAAACGCGTATCCTTTTCAGGGATGCGTCAATGTTTGAAAACCCGGCGAACGCGAGGAAAGTAGACATCGGCTCCTGCTTGTTTGTGCTTATTGAAAACCCGTTTACCGTGTAAGTCGAGTCTTTGTTTGTGCTTATTTTTATACCGTTTATAATATCGCCGTCAGGGTTTGACTTAAGGTCAAACGTTGCGGTTCCGTTTTGCGGCTCAGCCTTCATTTCGGAGCCGTTAATATAAAGCGTTACGGATGAGACAACCGTTTTATTTTTATCATTATGGTCTCCTTCTGTCTTTTTAAGCTCGATTCCGTCTGATACGTAAACGGAGTTCCCGATCGTTATTTTTGTGTCGCCCGGGGCCTCGACGCTATCCGGCCGGTTTTCAAAAGTGGAGCCCGTAGCCGAGCCTGTAAGAACGGCTTTTTCTATCGTGCCCGTTCCGGATACAAAAACCTTGGCTTCGATCTTAAGGTTTGTGATTGTGCCCGAGTTTTTAATAACGGAGTTTGCGGCGCTCGGTGTCACGTACAGAGTCCCGATGCTCGTGCCGGAGGATACGTTTACAGAGGAATCGCCTTCTACCTGTACTTTTGTAAACTCTCCGTCCAGAATAACGTCGCTGCATCCGTCATCAATGTAAACGGTCGGAAGCTCGATTCCGTCCTCAGTAAAAATTCTGACCGTACTGCCCACTTTTTTTACTGTAATGGAACCGGTAACCTTTGAATTATTGATGAATTTAACGGAATCAGTGCCGCCGCCAAGGATAACTATCCTGCCGGTAACATTTACACTGTCAAGGTAAACATTGCCATCGCCCACCCCCGGTCCAACCACGAGCGTTCCCGGAACAGTAATATTTTTAAGCGTCACTTCCGGCATGTTTACGAGAATAACGCCGTTGGAGCTTTCTGTATATATCCCCGCCGCCGTATAGATTTTAGAAATCATTTTGTCAAAAATATAAACAATTTCCGCGCGCGTAACCGCGGCTGTCGGATAGAATCTGCCTCCGTTTCTTCCGGAAATGCAGCCCGCCGCCTCCAGCGCCGCAACGGAACCCTTTGCGTAGCCCGCTATTTCCGCCGAATCCGTCATTTTGGTCATATAACCCTCGGGTGCTTCCAGACAAAACGCCCGTGATATCATAACCGCGGCGTCCTTGCGCGAAATTCTTGCTTCAGGCGCGATTGTGCCATCAGGGTATCCCTTAATGACGTCCGCGGCGCTTAATTTTAATATGGCGCCGGTATAAAAGTTATCTGAAAGATCGCTGTATGTATTTTTCGCCGCAACCTGATACTTCATCAGCCGGTCCAGGATAACCGCCAGTTCTCCCCTGGTAACCGGTTCGTCCGGCCCGAATTTTTCGTCGGAGCCCTCGAATATTCCATAATTGCTCCAGGTTTCAATGGCCGATTTTGCCCAATGCCCGTCAATATCCGAGTAAGTAACACCGGAAGCTTTGGCGGTTGTGATTGCGACGGCAATTATCAAAGCAGCTAAAAAAGGTAATCTTTTGTTCATGGCAGCCTTTCCTTTCTTGTACCAGTTTCCTTATCCAAATTTTTGGTCCGCCCCGCCGGGTTTCGATGCAAGATCGATGATTAAGCAATCCTCTTTAACTTCCAAAAGCCGTGCTTCGTTTAATACTAGCTCCGGGACCGTATTGAAAATAATATCGAACCTGCTTAAATTTCCTTCCAGAAGCCTGGTATCCAAAACTTCCTGACCGAAAGCGTAGATCCATGCAAAATCGGTACATTTTCTGGCCGATACGGTTACTCTCGCGCCAAGCCCCTGAAGATAACAAGCGAGAATTTTCCCGATCCTGCCGTTTCCGATCACGAGGCATTCCGAGCCGTGAATCGTAATCGGAGTCTCCTCCATCGCTATCTGTATGGCGCCCTCGGCGACCGGAATCGCGTTTAATACGGCGAGTTCCTCCCTGTGAAGATAATCCACAAGCCTGATCGAATAGCTGTTGGCAAGCGCTTTGACTTTCGGGGGGACCATTCCCCCGGCAACCAGCTTCCCGGCGGGAATCATCTTTAATATATCCTCGATCTTATGCGAAGAATTTGAAAGCGGCGAATTGAGTCTGCCTTCCTCATGCGTTACCGGAAGCGGCAGGACAACGCAGTCCGCCTTAAGCGCACAGTCCCGCACGTCTGAGCATAGCATTATATCGTTTTCAAATTTTTGCCGGTCAAGCGCATAAACGGAAACTTCATGCCCGTCGTCTTGAAACATTTCGCAAAGACGCGCCTGACGCAGGTCTCCGCCGATAACTAAAAATCTCAACTTTTTTTTCATCTTTTCGCCATTCTCCTCTCTGGGGAAAGATCCAAAGTACTGTTCCAGTCTATTCCCCCGAAAATGGTTTGCGACAAAAAAAATCGCCGGATTACTCGTCCGGCGTTATTTTATATTAATTGTTGCGCGATAAGTGTCAGTTTTTCTGTTTGATTATCGTCTGGAAAAATAAGCACATGATTTAATAATTTTTCAAGTATCGCCCCGATCTGCTCCCCCTCGGCTCCCAGGCGTTTCAGCTCGTTTCCCGTAATTTTGAGATCGCTCAGCGTCATGCATTCCCCGCTTTTCAGGATAGACCTTAGAGCGAGCGGCGCGTTTTCTCCTGTTTCAATAAAATAGACGGCGGCGATAACCTCTGCCGCTTCTTTGCCGCAGCCTGAGACCGCCTTTTTAATATCAAGCCCCGAATTAAGGCTGCCTTTCCAGCGGGCCGCCGTTTCGGCGAGTTTTATCGTGCTCCTGTCAAATCGCATTCTTTTTAGAAACCAAGACGCATTTTCAACGCTTCCGGCACGCTCGAGGAGGACTGCAAACACTGCCGCTCTTTGTTTAGCGTCCGTCTTTATTTTACTCAGCTTAAGGATTTCCAAGGGGGCGTCTTTCAAGCCGAACCGCTCCATAAGCCCGCAGTTTATCATCTCATAAAGCGCGTCCGTGCGTTTTGCACAGAGCATCCTTCTAAGCTCTGCCGTTATTCGCTCCGCAGAAACCGAACAGAGCCTGTCTTTTAACGAAAGCGCCGCGGCCTTCGTATCTCTTTCTATTTGGAACCCGAGAGTGCAGGAAAAACGCCAGGCCCTGAAAATTCGCAGCGGGTCTTCCGAAAAGCGTTCAAGCGGATCCCCAACGCAGCGTATCAGCTTGGCGCTTAAGTCTGCGCGCCCGTTAAAAGGATCGAGAACACTGCTTTTTTCCGACCACGCCATGGCGTTTACAGTAAAATCGCGCCGCTTAAGGTCCTCCAAAATGCTTGATGAGAAATAAACTTTGTCCGGCCTGCGGCCGTCGGCGTAAACCCCGTCCCGTCTGTAAGTAGTTATTTCAACGGGGTGGCCCGAAACTATAACGGTAACGGTACCATAAGGAAGCCCCGTGGGATAAGACTTTTCAAAAACAGCCGGAATTTCTCCCGGCAGCGCTGACGACGCTATATCGTAGTCCTTTGGCCTCCTGCCCGAGAGCAGATCCCGAACACAGCCTCCGACCAGATACGCGTCAAATCCGTTTTCGTATATTTTATATAACGCAGATTTCACATACTTCGGCAGCATCGAGCCGATTTCCCGGTTCATGTTCTAAGCCCCATTACAAAATTCGCTATATTTTCCGTGGAATTCGGCTTTCCGAGAGCCGCCATATAATTTCTCATAGCGCCGGCGCGCTGCGGGTTTTCCAGCAGAAAATTGACCGCCTCTTCGAGCGGAAACGTTTTTGACACCTCGATGCATACGCCGTTATTGAGCAAAAATTCCGAATTTCTCTCCTCGTGCCCCGGAATCGGGTCGATAATTATCATAGGCAGGCATTTAACTAGCGCTTCGCTGACCGTAATCCCGCCCGGTTTAGTGATAATACAGTCCGATGCGTCCATAAGCAAATCGACATTGTCCGCATAGCCGTAAATATATAAGTCGCGCATATTATTTTCATCTTTATATTTGCAGAGCTTTGTAAAGAGTCTTTTATTTTTGCCGCATACCAAAAGCTGTGTAATATCCTGACCGGCCCTGCTTATCTGCCTCGACATATCGAGCATATCGGCCTGTCCTAAGCTGCCGGACATCACCAAAACCGTTTTGCCGTGTAAAGGAAGGTTTAATATTCTCCTTGCCTCGGTTTTCTCCTTTTTTTCGCAGAATTTCGGGCCCACCGGAATTCCGAAAGCGGTAATCCGTTCTTTTTTTATTCCGCGCTTTACCGCGTGATAAACAAGCATCTCGCTCGCGAGGTTGATGTGTTCGATATAGCTTACCGAGCCCCAATAGGGGTGAATAGTGTAATCTGTGATTATCCCTACGGCCGGCGCCTCTATTTTATTTTTCTTTTTTAGTTCGTTTACTATCTGAGCCGCGAAAACGTGGGTGCATATAATGGCGTCAGGGTTTAAATTTTCGATAAAGCTCTCAAAACGAAAAGCGCAGAGAGCGTTAACAAGCTGCATAATGTCAAATTCCGTTTCGGGTTCGTTCCTTTTTTCCAGATAGCTGTATACGGCTCCGAAAATATCCGGCGTTTTGCTGGTTGAAAAGGCACAGCCTTTGTCAATAATACTGTAAAGGAATCGATTTATGTATCTGTATATATCGATCACCTTCACATCGGCGCCTTTTTTCTTAAACATATCCTCCATCGCACGGGCGGTAGCCAAATGTCCACCGCCAGCCGTAACCGACAGAATCAAAATTTTCATAAAATGTCAGCCCCCGATGTTGATTTTATACCAATTTGCAAATAAATAAAACACTAAAAGAATATTATTGAACAGAAGCCTTATAACGTTCAATAACGGCCTGCTCGATTTCCTCGCGCATGCCTGCGTTAATCGGATGCACAATATCCCTGTATGTGCCGTCCGGCATTTTTTTTGACGGCATTGCGAGGAAAAACTTATCCTGGCCCGCTATAATTTTAATGTCATGCACTGCCAGCGCGTCGTCAAATGTAACGGATACAATAGCTTTTAATTTAGCGTCGTCTTCGATTGCCCTCAATTTTATATCTGTAATTTTCATATGCCCGCCTCTTCCATGTTAATTTTTCCTTTTCCCTTTTGAGCTATTTATATTTTTGACAGCGTGTAATATAATAATACATATTTGTTTATACGTTCTATCTCCAGTATTTTCCTGCTTAATTATTAAATTGCGGAGGCAATATGATATTAGATTCATTTGACAGTATAATCGAAAAAAAAGGCAGAGTTCATCTTACAGGCGTCGGCGGAGTGTCAATGAGCGCTTTGGCTGAGATGCTTTTATCCATGGGAGCCTGCGTATCCGGCACGGACAGGGAGGACAGCGAAGTCCTGAAAAGGCTCAAATCGCTTGGAGCCGACATACGCGTCGGGCATTCCCCGGAAGCTGTCGAGGGTGCATCGGTTTTAGTCCGTACTGCGGCGGTCCACGACGATAATCCTGAAATAATCCGAGCCAAAGAACTCAGAATTCCGGTTTTGGAGCGCTCATACGCTTGGGGCGTTATTATGCGGCGGTATGAACATGTGCTTTGCATATCCGGAACTCACGGAAAAACAACAACGACTTCAATGGCGGCTCATATTGCCGTTAACGCGGGTATCGACCCCTCGGTCATGGTTGGCGGAAGCCTTCCGCTTATCGGCGGGGGAACGCTTAGGATAGGAAAAAGAAATCTGTTTATAGCCGAAGCCTGTGAATACTGCAATTCTTTTCTAAATTTTTACCCGACAGTCGCTGTTATACTGAATATTGAACCCGATCATTTGGATTTTTTCAAAGATATCGATTCAATTATCTCCTCCTTCAGAAAATTCGCAATGCTGACGCCTGAAAATGGTGTCGTCGTAGTAAATGCCGATGATAAAAACGCCATGAGAGCCGTTGAGGGAATTCCCCGCCGTATTATTACGTTTGGTTTATCGGAGAACGCCGAAATCCGCGCAGAGGCCATATCTGAACAAAACGGCTACTTTAGCTTCGACGTTCTGCAAGGCGGCAAAAAGTATTCCAGCGTAACTCTTTCCGTTCCCGGACGGCATAATATGATTAACGCGCTCGCCTGCGCTGCCGCTTGCTGCCATGCAAAAATCCCGGGACAAGTTTTTGCTTCCGGCCTTTCCGAATTCTTTGGCGCCGGACGCCGTTTTGAAAGAAAGGGCAAAGTAAACGGCGCTCTCTTGGTAGACGATTACGCCCACCATCCGTCCGAGATGCGCGCTACTCTCGACGCCGCTTTTTCAATGGGCTATTCCCGCGTAATCTGCCTTTTTCAGCCCCATACCTATACAAGGACCAAAGCTTTTATGAATGAATTCGCAAAAGAGCTTAAAAGATGCGATTTAGTCTATCTTCTCGATATATATGCCGCCCGCGAGCAGCCGGACGGCGTCACGTCCTCCGAGCTTTTAGCTTCAAAAATCGAAAATGCCGTCTACTGCCCTGATTTTGAAACCGCAGTCAGGAAGATCAGGGAAAACGCAAGGGAGGGCGACATTATACTTTCAATGGGTGCGGGCAGTGTTTCGAAAGTACCCGATTTGCTTTTGTCCCGTTAAACTTTATTAATAAAAAGTCCCGATATTTCTTAAAAACATTCAAATTTCTACATTATGCGGACATAATCCTAGGGTACCGAAAAAACCGTTGCGCACCTCGCGTATAGGAGTTATTTAAATAAAAAAGGGCGCCAGAGATTTACTTCCGGTGCCTTTTTTATTATGTCACATTATATTCAGTTGTATGCCGGGGTTACATCATCTGGCGTTTTCTTGAAAGGTCCATTGTGCCGTCCTGCATCTGATCTATATGATCGAGCGCCTTGCCCGTTCCGTTCGCGACGCAGCAGATAGCGTCGTCAGCAATTCTCGTCTCAATGCCTGTTTTGGAGGATACCAGCTTGTCAAATCCCCACACGAGG
>JAUZPW010000359.1 GCA_030705725.1 Bacillota bacterium | reverse complement strand
GATAAGGCCCGCTAGCCTATTAACAACGTCCGGCTTGTCGCAGATAAAGAACAGCGTCTGGCCTTCTTTAATATCGTAAGCTTTTATAAGCTCCGCTTTTTGTTCGGGTGTCAGGAATTTCTCAATCGGCCCCTTAAAAGCGCCGTCCGCGAGCGTAATGTAGCCGAGGCCCTTCATCCCAATTTCCATAGCGTATTTGAGCGAATTCTCAAAGAAGCTTCTCGGACGGCCGGCGCAATTTGCGATAATACCGCGCACAGGCTTATTTTTGAACGCCGCGAATTCAACATGCGAGAAAAATTCGGTCAGGTCGCAGATAATAAGCGGGTTTCTCAAATCAGGCTTGTCGCTGCCGTATCTTATGACAGCGTCGTTAAACGCGATGCGTTTAAATGGAGCGGGCGATACCTTTTTGTCCGAGAACTCCTTGAAAGTATCGTATAAAACGGTTTCGGCGACATTCAGCACATCCTCCTGCTCGGAGAAAGCCATCTCAAAATCAAGCTGATAAAATTCGCCCGGCGAACGGTCGCCTCTGGCGTCTTCATCTCTGAAGCAGGGCGCAATCTGAAAATATTTGTCGAAGCCGGACACCATCAGCATTTGTTTGAACTGCTGCGGAGCCTGCGGAAGGGCGTAGAATTTGCCTTTGTGCTTTCTGCTCGGAACAAGATAGTCCCGCGCGCCCTCGGGAGAGGATGCCGTCAGGATAGGCGTCTGTATCTCGAGAAAACCGAGTTCACTCATGCGCCTTCTCAGGAAATTGATAACCTTTGAGCGCAAAACGATATTTTTATGGATTTCCGGGTTTCTGAGATCAAGAAACCTGTACTTAAGGCGGACTTCTTCGCGCGTCGAAACCGAATCGCGGATTTCAAACGGCAGCACGTTTTTGCATTCTCCCAGAACCTTCATGCTGTCCGCGTTCAGCTCTACCGTGCCTGTGTCAAGCTTCGGGTTAATATTCTCGGCGTCTCTTGAGCATACTTTGCCTGTTACCGAAATAACGGTTTCGCGGTTTATCCCCTCAAGCATGGAATCGTCGTGAAACACGATCTGCGTTACGCCGTTCTGGTCTCTGAGATCCAGAAACTTCACGCCGCCGTGGTCGCGGATAGTGTCCACCCAGCCCGCAAGCGTGGCGGTGCTTCCGATATGCTCCTCCCGAAGTTCGTTGCAGTGATGCGTCCTTAACATAAATTATCCCCCTAAAACAAAAATCCCGAAAATTATCTCAAATAATAATTTCCGGGACGAGCATTTATTCTTGCCCGCGGTGCCACCCGCTTTGACGCGAAAAACGCGTCCACTTTAATATTTAATTTCCGGTACCGCGAAGCGTTGTCCTGCTTACTACTCTTCCGAATCGCGCTCTCAGTCCGCGGCGCGATCTCCCTGTCGGAATTTCCAAAAAAGCGGAATCTTCAGGCTAAATTATATGCCATGTTAAAATGAACTGTCAATATTTATTATTTGATTTTTGTCGCCGCTCATACGTTAAAATCTGCCCTGAAAGCCGTCTTTCAGGGCAGATTTCTTTTATAATGATTATTTATTTAAAATAACCCTCCGGAATAAATACGATCTCTTGTAATTTGAACTACTTCTTTGTCCCGCGCTTCACAAGCTTCACTACCTCATACCAAAGCACCGACGCCGCTGAAACGGCCAGGACAGTTATAAGCTGCGCAGCGCTGAGCGGAGCAAGCTTTAGGTATCTGCAAAGAGGCGAATATAAAATGAGAAAAAGCCCCAAAACAGTACCGCCAAAAACGCCCCACATAACCGTGTCTTTTGAAAGCCTGCGGATTGAATAAAAAATCGAATCCG
>JAUZPW010000358.1 GCA_030705725.1 Bacillota bacterium | reverse complement strand
GTGCTTTGTAAGCTCCGGCTTAAGCATGTAAGCGCCTCCTCACAAACACTAAAAAAAGTACCCCAAATCCGATAATATGGGCAAAAAACGGACAAATAAGCGGAATTGATGTTTTAATATAATATTACAATATGATAACCTATTTGTAAAGCTTTGGGGATAAAGGAGGCTTTTGGCATGAGTTCAATAAAGGAAAAGATTGAAGCATTCGGCCTTAATAAAGTGCTTTCTTATATGGACGACGATTACGAAAAAAACGTCCCGAAGGCGCTCGACTGGGTTGAAAAGCTGGATAAAGACGGCACGTATAAAGCGGCTTATGGAATTGTCAGAGATGTAATGGCTGACCCGAAAAACAACTGGAATATCTTCATGAAAAAGATATATACGGAGCTTGACGGCGAGTCCAGGCGCATGTTCCTTTCGAACTTCATTGTTAACTCCGCTGTTGTCGGAAACAAGAAACGTATGGATCTGAGCAGGCTGGAAGGCATAAACATTCCGTGGGCGGTACTGATGGACCCTACCTCGGCATGCAACCTTAAATGCACCGGCTGCTGGGCTTCGGAGTACGGCGACAGGCTTTCGCTGAGCCTCGACACCCTTGACAGGATAATCAGAGAGGGAAAAGAACTCGGCATTTATATGTATATTTACTCGGGCGGCGAGCCTCTGGTACGCAGAAAGGATATTATAACGCTCTGCGAAAGACACCCGGATTGCGTTTTCCTGGCGTTCACCAACGGAACGCTTATAGACGGGCAGTTTGCAGACGAAATGAAAAGAGTGCATAATTTTATGCCGGCGATAAGCGTCGAGGGGTTTGAGGGAGCAACGGACAGCCGCCGCGGGAAGGGAACATACAAAAAAGTTATCCGCGCGATGGATATTCTTAAGGAGAAAAAGCTTCCTTTCGGAATTTCGACCTGCTATACCTCAAAAAATGTCAACGAAGTGGGTAGCTCCGAATATATTGACGCAATGATCGAAAAAGGGGCAAGGTTCTGCTGGTATTTTACATATATGCCGATCGGGAACGGGGCTCCGACCGACCTTATGGCGACCGACGAACAGAGAAAATTTATGTATTACCAGGTGCGCAAGTTCAGGGAGGAAAAGCCGTTATTCATCCTTGACTTCTGGAACGACGGGGAATATGTCGAGGGCTGCATTGCCGGAGGACGCAACTATCTGCATATAAACGCCAACGGAGACGTTGAGCCCTGTGCGTTTATTCATTATTCAAACGTTAATATCAAGGACGTATCTCTTCACGATGCGCTGAGGTCTCCTTTATTCCTCGAATACCGCAAAGGGCAGCCGTTTAATGAAAATCATCTGAGGCCCTGCCCGCTTCTCGACAATCCGGGCGCTCTGGCGGGGATGGTCAAACGCTCAGGCGCACATTCCACGGATATTGAAAGTCCGGAGGATGTAGATTCGCTCACGGCCAAATGCGCCGGCGCCGCCGCGAAATGGGAGAAGGCCGCGGACGCGCTATGGGGGGAGCGGCAGACCGCACATAAATGTTCGGAATGCATTGAACACAAAAATAAGGCGGGTTAAACCCGCCTTTAATTTATATTCGGGGTTATTTGTCGGTACTTTCATGAGACACCGATGATTTTTTATGTAAGACAGATGAACCGTCCCCTTGTCTTAGCCCTCAGGTGCCGATTTTTCTGGGCTTGGCGATCACTTCTCTATCTACGTAGAAAACCCGGTTCTCATCCGTTTTTATATCCCATTTTACGAGCGCTATTTCGGAATTTACTATTTCGAGACAGGTCATGCAGTTTTGGTATATGCAGCAGCCGTCGTTAAAGTAAAGCTGACCT
>JAUZPW010000357.1 GCA_030705725.1 Bacillota bacterium | reverse complement strand
GCCGCCAATGGGTGCTCCGACCCTTTTTCTGCGGACGCGGCAAGCCTTAAAAGCTCCTCTTCGCCTGTCCCCGATGAGGGAATAATGTCCGTCACTCGCGGACGCCCCTCGGTGAGCGTTCCCGTTTTGTCGAGCACCACCGTGTCCGTTTTCCGGCAGATCTCGAGCGCCTCGGCCGACTTTATCAGTATTCCGTTTTCCGCTCCCTTTCCGGTGCCGACCATGATAGCCGTCGGGGTGGCGAGCCCCAGCGCGCACGGGCAGGAAATAACCAAAACGGCGATTCCGGTTGAAAACGCAAACTCAAAGGAATATCCGAGAATAAGCCATACCGCGGCGGAAATGACGGCGGCCGCGATAACGGCCGGAACAAAAACGCCGCTGATTCTGTCGGCGAGCTTTGAGATCGGCGCTTTGGAGGACGACGCCTCGTCGACAAGCTTTATTATCTGCGAGAGCGTGGTGTCGCCGCCGACCTTCCTGGCCTCGAATAGAAACGCTCCCGCTCCGTTAATTGAAGCGCCCATAACCCTGTCTCCCGGCTTTTTTTCCGCAGGGATGCTCTCCCCCGTCAGCGCGGCTTCGTCCACAAAAGACGAGCCGCTCAGAATCACGCCGTCGACCGGAATGCTCTGCCCGGGCTTCACCGAAACGGCGTCGCCGACCTTTACCTCGTCGGCGGGGATCGTGATTTCAGCACCGTTTCTAACGACAATCGCTGTTTTGGGAGTTAGCGCGTAAAGCTTTTCGATCGCCTCTGAGGTTCTTCCCTTCGCCCTCGCCTCGAGATATTTTCCGAGCGTGATAAGCGTCAGGATCACGGCCGCCGATTCAAAATACATATCCATCGAGTAGCGCATGACAAGCTCCGTATCCATGTGCCCGAGGCCGTAGACGATCCTGTATATCGCGAAAACGCCGTAAACCACGGCGGCGGATGAGCCGATGGCGATAAGCGAATCCATATTCGGGGAACGCTTTATAAGCATCTTAAACCCCGTCTTAAAATAACGGCTGTTTGCGTAAAGCACGGGCGCCGTCAATAAAAGCTCCGTAAACGCCGTAATGGCGGCGTTCTCATGTCCGAGAAAAATTGCCGGAAGCGGCCACCTTAGCATATTCCCCATCGCAAGGTAAAAAAGCGGCGCCGTAAATATTATCGAGACCCAAAGCCTCGCCAGAACCCGCTTTTTTTCGGCTTCCGCGCCCGCCGCCGGCGCTTTTGCGTTATCCTTTTTGCCTTTTCCGGCGTCACTGGCGTCGTAGCCCGCGTTCTGCACGGCTTTTACTATAAGTCCGTCGTTTAAGACCGCCTCGTCGTACAAAACCGTCATGTCGTTTTTCAAAAGATTTACATTGACCTTTTTAACTCCGCCGAGACCGCCGACGCTTTTTTCCACATGCGCGGAGCACGCGGAGCAGGTCATTCCCGTAACGCTGAACTTTTTCTCCGTCATATCTGTGCCCTTCCTTCGGTTATCCCCAGCCCCCCAGGGGGGTGCATCTCTTAATTTCAATATATTATATTTTTTCTTTTTTGTCAATAAAAAATCCTCCCTTCCGAAATTACAGAAAGGAGGATTAAGCTTATAAAAAAGTATTCTGAGTATAGTAAAGGAGCAAAAGCCCCTTGTTGTTTTTAGCAATGTCCGGAGGCGGACATGCACCGCCGCAGGACACACTGGACAAAACCGCAGGTTTTGTCCGCCCCTGGGGAAATTTCGAGGGGGAATTGGATTCCCTCTCGAAAGGCTGTCGAGTTTCGACAGCCTAAATCCTCCCTCCCGGAAGTCCGGGAAGGAGGATTTTTATCACGCCGGGCTAACCCCTGTGGTTTGTTCAGTTTCCT
>JAUZPW010000356.1 GCA_030705725.1 Bacillota bacterium | reverse complement strand
GCCCCTCCATTATCCCTATAAATCAGATTTAAGGGTGACGGGCGTTTTTCCACCCGCATCATTTCAATATTGTTTATGTAGGGGATCTGCTCCGTTTTTACCATGCTGTATATATTTTGCGGGAAAGCTTTTATAAGGCTGTCGCTAACGGTGTAAACATTGGATTTGCCGTCAAGCTTTAAGTAATATTCCTTTGACACGTCGTTTAAGTTCCCGATTAAAAACTTAGTTTCTTTCGCGCCGGATGAAATTACCGTTATTACACAGGTCGGCTTACTAAGACCATACTCCGAAAAATCGGACACATCTTTAATCTCGCGTGTCGCTTTTAGCCCCGATACCGCCCCGAGCATCGACAGAACCTTTAGCTGATCCAGAGGAAACGCCGAATCCTCCGTATACGACCATCTGGCGTTTATGTTTTTAAGGCTTAATGTCTTGGTTCCGTACGTCCACGAGAGCCCGGTAACGGAATCTTTGGTGATCGACGCAACCGAAACGGAGCTGCCGACCTCTTCCGCCTTCGGCTTTTTATCGGACGCGAAACGGGACACGGCAAAATATCCTGCTATAAAAACGGCGAGAGCCGACAAAAGCAGCAATAGTTTTTTTCCGCGTTTCATTACCTGCGTTTCCTCCTGACCCAGACAACAATACCTGCCGCGAGGAAAATAAGAGGTATTACCCCCACAAAAAGCAGGCTCCAGCGGGCCGCATCCACCGTCGGCAGCGTTAGAACTTTGGCTTCAAGGGTCTTTGGATGTATTGATATGCTGTTTTTATGCTCGCACATCCAACCTAACGAGTTAACAAACAAATCAAGGTTCGCCCCGGATACCATACTGTTTACTTTATCGTCAAGCATTTTAGAGGTCGTGTACCACACGATATTTGTTTCTTCCTGACTGCCCTTTACAGGCTCGGTGATGGCGACTCCAAGCGCGAACGGACCGTTTATATCCCCGGGCTCTTTTTCAGCGGTTGTCATATTGTAACCGTCGGGTTTTGAAAATGCCTTTTCTGATGTGAACAGAAGCTCCGTTATATTCAAAGAGCTCCGTTTGTTATTCAGCTCCTTTATTCCCTGAGCAAGCGGCATAAGTATGTAATAATTGTTGCTGCTTATAGGTAGCGTGATCGAATGGCCGCCGATCTTCGGAAGCAGATAGTAATTATAACCTTTGATGCAGCGAGACATATCCCCTTCGACGACAAGGCCCTTTTCGACTTTTGCACCGTAATATTCCATCAGGGACGAAAGGTTCTTAATTTCCTTATCGGAATAATCGGTGACCAGAAGGAGATTTCCGCCTTTTTTAAGATAGTCGAGAAGCTTGCCCTTTTCCGCTTCGGATATGTCGGAAGCGGGGCTATAAATTATAATACAGGATGCGTCTTGCGGAATATCCGCTGTAAGGAGGTTTAATTTCGGTGTTTCGATATTCTGCTTTTCCACTGAGGAAGAGACTGCCGAGCTTAAATTCTGTTCGCCGTGACCAGACAGCAGATAAGCTTTGGGCAGGTTTTCACTTGTGACATAATCGATTGCGCTTGTTACGCTGCTTTCGCCGTCAAAATTAGTCGACGCCTGACCGGTCGTATTATAGCTGCTGTAATCAGGCACATAAATATCGTTATAGTCAATATACCGGCTTTTGCTGCCGCTTATCACGATTATGCTGTTATCGTTGACCGTATCGTTCGTGTATTTTTTTGAAAAACTAGGATTAACAACCGGGTCTTCGTACACTACCTTTACGTTGTCGCTAAGGTTTTTGTATTTATTAAGCATTTCCTTGATTGTTGAATCTTCCTTGCCTTTTTGCGCGAGAAGATAGATTTCGACATTTTTCTTAAG
>JAUZPW010000355.1 GCA_030705725.1 Bacillota bacterium | reverse complement strand
CGCCCCCCTCCGTTCTTTTATTTTAAATATTTTATTCCCTGAACGTTATTTTCCCGTCCTCCATACTTTCGATAATAACTAGCGACTTAACGTCGACACCCATGCCCCTTATAAGCGCTCCGCCCTCCTGGAAGCCCTTTTCGATCGCAATTCCGGCGCCGACAAGCGTTGCGCCCGATTGTTTTACAATATCGATAAGCCCGAGCAGGGCTTTGCCTTTTGCAAGAAAATCGTCAATAATAAGAATGTTGTCCGAGGGCGATAAAAACTTTTTCTCGACCCGTATATCATAATTTTTCCCGTGAGTGTAAGAATAAACAGTGCTCACGTATGTATCGCCGTCAAGGTTTTTAGTCTGGCTCTTTTTAGCGAAAACCACCGGCACCGAAAAACGCAGCGCCGTAACGCAGGCCAATCCGATACCCGACGCCTCAATCGTAAGAATTTTATTTATGCCCCTTCCCGAAAAAAGGCGCATGAACTCCTCGCCGATCTTTTCATATAGACCGATGTCTATTTGATGATTTAAGAAGCTGCCGACCTTTAAGATGTCCCCCTCTTTTACTATTCCGTCTTTTAAGACCCTGTCTTTAAGTAGCTGCATCTTAAAAAAACCTCTCCCTAAATTTAAATAGAATATTATTATTTTATCAGAATAATCGAGCTATTTCCAGATAATTTTTATGGTATAAAGAATATCTTGATTTATTTTGTTAAAGTGTTAAAATAGTATCATTCTAATGCTTTAGGAGTGTAAATAAGTGCGTAAATTTATATCTTTATTTTTGGCGTCAATACTGTTTCTGTTTACTTTAACAGGCTGTTCAAAAAAAGCTCCGGCCCCGACGGAAGAAAAATCAGGCGGCGGAGCGTCAAGCGAGGCTTCTGAGCAGAATGATAATTCCCTCCAGTATATCCTTGATAAGGGAACCTTTGTAGTCGGCCTTGACGAGACCTTTATTCCCATGGGCTTCAGGGATGAAAAAACAAATCAGATAATCGGCTTCGACATAGACCTAGCTTCGGAGGCCGCAAAACGTATGGGAGTAAAGCTCGTCGCGCAGCCGATCGATTGGGAAGCCACGGAGCAGGAGCTTGCCACGAAGAAAATCGACTGTATATGGAACGGCTTTTCCATCAGCGAAGACCGCAAAAAAAATCTCACGTTGACCGAACCCTATATGGACAACAATATAGCGCTTGTCGTAAAGCCTGATTCCAAGATAAACTCCCTTGCCGATATGGCGGGTAAAGTAGCCGGCGTCCAGGGCGGTTCGTCCGGTGCCGAGGCGATCGACGGCAACGTTAAGTTCAAGAGCAGCCTCAAGGACATCGTCGAATATAAAGATTATCTTACGGCGCTCATGGACCTTGAAACCGGCAACACCGACGCCGTCGTTATGGACGCGACAATGGCGCGTTACCTTATAACGGAAAAAGGCAAGAAATTCAGGATTGTCGACGAGGAGCTTCTGCCCGAGGAATACGCGGTCGGCCTCAGGAAGGGCGAAATCAAGCTGAAGGATGAAATCGAAAAGCAGCTCAAGGCCATGGCGTCCGACGGAAAGATGGCTGAGATCTCCAAAAAATGGTTTGGCGAGGACGTAACAAAAATAAAATAGTTAGATAAACACACCCGGGATGGCGCCGCTTGCGGTGCCTCCCGCTTTATTCACCGGGAGGTGCTTTTTTTGAGCCCAGTATTATTAAACTCATTGGCTTCCAGCACGCTTACGCTGTGTCTGATCTTTTTCCTGACGGCTGTTTTATCGCTGCCTCTGGGCCTTCTGGTCGCCTTCGGAAGAATGAGCCGTTTTAAGCTTATAAGCGAGCCCGTACGTTTTTACCAGCTTGTCATGCGCGGAACACCGCTTATT
>JAUZPW010000354.1 GCA_030705725.1 Bacillota bacterium | reverse complement strand
GGAAGCGTAAGCTATCAGGTCTTTAAGTCGGAAGGCGGCGCCGCTCATGTTCTCGTAACCTGCCGCGAGGGTTCCGGCATAAAAGTAAGCGACTTTGTTTATGCCGCGAAAGGAAACGCGTTTACCGAAACAGTCGTTTACTCTTCAGGCACAATCAACCTGGTTCACAACGCGTAAAAAAAGTTTAATAACTGCGGCACGACAGACGGGTTTTTAAGATCCGTCTGTTGTTATTTTTGCCCTGAGCCCGGCATATACATTATTAACACGCCGGATTTAGGGATGAAGCAGATGAAAAAGGGCAAAAAAAATAAACGTGCTGTTATTATAGCGCTTTTATGCGCTATAATTTTGTTCTCCGGCTGTCAGGGCGCATATGTGAAGGCAAGCGCCGACGCCTCGAAAAAGTTTATAAAATGGGTAGATTTCGGGGTTTCCTATGAAGTTCTCGATCAGGCTTTAAAATATGATCTTAATTCCTACGGCAAAAATGTCAGGCTTAACTGGATAGAGCTTCTGGCCTATACGGCGGCAAAAAACGGCGGCAAATTTCAGTCAAAGCGAAGCGCCGAGCTTGATAAGCTTGTAAAGCGCTTATCTTCCGGCGAAAAGCTCGGAGACATCACGGCGGGCATGAGCTATTACCGCTACTTTTTAGAAGCCTACACCGCGGTGCTCGGAGGCTTCGTGGGCGTTTACACGGTAACCGTCCCGTCAAAGGACGATCCGAATGTCAGGGTCATGGAAAAAAGATACGGCCTCAAGGTGTTTTCGCCCATCGCCGCGGGCTATGGTTTCAGCCATTGCGACGATTTCGGAAACTCAAGGAATTACGGCTTCAAAAGGCGCCACCTGGGGCACGATATGATGAGCGGCGTCGGCACTCCCGTGATAGCCGTCGAAAGCGGGATAATCGAGGCTATGGGCTGGAACCGCTACGGAGGCTGGCGGATAGGGATAAGAAGCTTCGACGGCCTCAGGTATTATTACTACGCCCACCTCAGGAAAAACCATCCTTTTCAGTCCGGGCTTAAACAGGGTGACATAGTAAACGCGGGCGACGTGATAGGCTACCTCGGAATGACGGGCTACAGCACCAAGAAAAACGTTAATAATATACAAACGCCGCACCTGCATTTCGGAATGCAGCTCGTTTTTGACGAGAGCCAGAAGGAAAGCGTCAGCGAAATCTGGATAAATACCTATAACATTGTAAAACTCCTTCAGAAGAGCAGGGCGAAAGTAGTGAAAAATCCCGACACGAAGGAGTATTACAGGGCCATCAGTGCAAAATAGCGGAAAACAGCTAATCGGGATAAGCGAAAGCGATCGGCTTGACTTCGCTTGTAAGCTTGTCAAAAGTAAAGCCTTTGTCCTCGATCCTCTCGATTATCTCGGGAAGCGCCGAAACCGTGGCTTTCATTGTCGCGCTGTCGTGCATAAGCAGTATGTAACGCTTGTCCTTCCTCAGCTTTGACACCGAGTCCTCTATTATGGAGGCTTTAGTCGCGTTGCCCATGGCGTCGTTGCCGCAGGCGTTCCAGTCGTAAAACGAAAAGCCCCTGCGCGTCATTTCCGCAATCAGCGGTTTGTAGAGGTGAGAGTTGTAGGCGCTGATGCTGCCGCCGGCGAAACGGAAAATATCCGGTTTGACGTTAGTGTTTTGATAAATAACGTCGTACATCTTCTTAAAATCGTCGAGATAGCTCTCGACAGACTGATATATCCTGTTGTAGTTGTGGCTGTAAGTGTGGATTCCGATGCTGTGCCCGGAGTCCGCTATTTTTTTTAATATCTCGAGCGATTTTTTATCCGTTTTTCCAATCACGAAAAACGTGGCTTTAATATTGTACCGGTCAAGTATCGGCAGAATCTCGAGCGTGC
>JAUZPW010000353.1 GCA_030705725.1 Bacillota bacterium | reverse complement strand
AGCATGGCCGAAAGCTATCAGCTGCTTTCGGTTATGGTTACCGTTATGGGCGGCACCTTTTTGAAAAAAGGCGTATTCAACGTACCCGGCACGCTGCTTGCGGGCATTCTTGTAACTATGGTATCGAACGGCATGATAATGATGGAGGCCGGGACATGGGTCAAATACCTGGTTGAGGGCGTCATGATGTTCACTTCAGTAATTATCGTCACCGTAATGCGCAAGCGCCTTGAAAGAACATAATAAAAACGGCCGACGCTGCGGCTTTAGGTTATAATGGACAGTGAAAAATATAGAAAAGGCTGATTTGCTGATTACGGGATGTTCGGCCGTTATGCCCGATGCCTCCGTCACGGAGGACGCGGCGATAGCGGTCAAGGACGGAAAAATCGTTTATATCGGAAGGGCTTCTGAGCCGGGAGCCAAGGTCGGGGCGACTGAAACCCTGAACGCTCGGGGCAAGCTGGCGATGCCCGGCATGTACGACTGCCACACGCACTCCGTCCAGCAGCTTTTAAAAGGCGGGGCGGTCGACGAGCCGCCGATTGTATGGCGAAGAATACTCGTGCCCTATGAAGCCTCCGCAGGCGACGAGGACAGGTATCACGCCGCCCTGCTATACTGTCTGCAGATGATAAGAGCCGGTGTCACAATGTTTTCGGACGCCGGTACGGTAAATATGGAACCCTGCGTTCGCGCCGTGGAGCAGACGGGGATTCAGGCTCTTATTACCCAGCCGTGCTGGGACAGCGATCTGAGCCTGCCGGAAGCGGTCCGCGACAAAAACGCAGGGGAAGCTTTGCGCAAGGCGGAGAGGCTTTATAAAAGCTTTGACGGATATGCGCAGGGCCGAATCAGGGTATGCTTCTCCTTCTCATCTCCCGACACCGCTTCGCCGGAGCTCATAAGGCTCCTCGGCGAGGCGGCCGGTGAATACGGAGTTAGGCTGCACACGCATCTTTGCCAGCATATAGACGAGGTCAAAACCTGCGTGCTTAAATATCGCATGAGGCCCGCGGAGCTTCTTGAAAGCTGCGGAGTCCTTAACGACAGGCTTCTGGCGGCACACTGCATCCACGTGACGGACCGCGACATACATATGATGGCGGAGCGCGGGGTAAATATAGTGCACTGCCCGTCCTCGAACCTCACGACACAGGGGCTTCCGAAATATCCGGCGGAATGCGCGGCGGGAGCCAGGGTGTCGCTCGGAAACGACGGGGCGGCCGTTGCGAGACAGGATATGTTTTACCAGGCGCAGCTTCTTAAATTCATTACCCACGCCTGCTTCGCGACGCTGGTTTACGACACGGTCGGTTTATCGATAAAGGAAGCCTATGAGATGATTACGATAAACGGCGCGCGCGCCCTGGGCGTCCGAGACCGCCTGGGAACGCTGGAAACGGGAAAACAGGCGGATATAGTTTTGGTCGATTTACGCACCCCCGCGCTGTCGCCTTCAAGAAATATACTTAATACGGTGATAATGGCCGGATCGGCAAACGATGTCTCGGACGTTTTGATTAAGGGGAAAATAATTCTTAAAAACAGGGAGTTTACGGGACTTGACGAGGAAAAGATACTCTCTGAGGGAAAGCTTCGTTTAAGAAAACTTATGGAAAAAATATAAAAGGAAGTGTGCGATGATGAAAAAATGCGATATTCTTCTAAAAAACGGCACGCTGCTGACGCCGGAGCTGGAAATAAAGGAAGGTATATCCGTTGCGATTTCCGGCGGGAGACTTGCGGAGGTTCGCGAAGAAAAAGCGCTTGACGGGCAGTACGACGCGAAAGAGACCATTGAAGCTTCCGGAAAGCTTATAATGCCAGGGCTTGTGGACAGCCATGTCCACGCCTGTCTATATATGCTCCGCGGAATGCTTGCGGACGAATACCCAATGGTCTGGACCCGCATTCTT
>JAUZPW010000352.1 GCA_030705725.1 Bacillota bacterium | reverse complement strand
CGGCATATATGAAGAACTCGGTTTTTCTTTTTAACGGGATGCGCATTTTGCAGGACGATAAATGTCACTCACTCGGACTTGACACGGTGCTGTTATCGGATTTCGCCACCGTCAAAAAAAACATGCGGGTGCTGGATCTGGGCGCCGGGAACGGCGCGCTTTCCTTTCTTCTCGCGGGGCGGGAAAAAACAGCTAAGTTCGACGGGATTGAAATTTCCGACGCCGCCTGCGCTCTCGCCGACGAAAACATCGGCTTAAACGGGATGCGTGACAATATTAATATACACCGAGCCGATTTCTGCTCTGAGGATCTGCCGCTCGAACCCAACAGCTTTGATCTCGCCGTTTCAAACCCGCCTTATTTCGCGTGCGGGTCGGGGAAAAAGGCCGAGGGCGCGAGGGGCCTTGCGAGGTCCGAATCGGCCTGCTCGCTTCCAGGGCTGTTAAAAACAGTTGCCCGCTTTCTTAAGTGGGGAGGGTACTTTGCCGTCGTCTACAGGCCGGAACGGCTTTCAGAGCTTATCTTTTACATGAAAGAAAGCAAAATCGAGCCCAAAAGAATGCGTTTTGTAATGAAGGACCCCTACTCGAAGCCGTCGCTTGTCCTTCTTGAGGGCAAGCTTCACGCATCCGCGGGGCTTAACGTGCTGCCGCCTTTATACACTAAATCGGATTCGGGCGGGGACAGCGACGAAATAAAACGGATTTACGGCAGAGGAGGATAACGTTATGCCAGGCAAGCTTTATATCGTCGCGACGCCCATAGGCAACCTCCGGGATATAACCGAGAGGGCGCTCGAAACTTTGAAAACCGTGGATTTTATCGCCGCCGAGGACACGAGGGTGACTTCGAAGCTTTTAAATCATTATTCAATAAAAGCGCCTCTTATAAGCTATTACGAGCACAACAAAAAAGAACAGGGCGGGAAAATAATTTCCCGTATCCTGTCCGGAGAAAGCTGCGCTCTTGTTTCCGACGCCGGAACGCCCGCTATAAGCGATCCGGGGGAGGATCTTTCAAGGCTTGCCGCCGAGTCGTCAATCGATGTGGTGCCCATTCCGGGGCCGTCCGCCATCATAACGGCGCTGTCCGCTTCCGGCATGAAGACCGGGCGCTTTACTTTCGAGGGTTTTTTATCTACGTCCAGAAAAAGCCGGAGCGAGCATTTAAACGAGCTTATAGACGAGGAGCGGACGATGGTTTTTTACGAAGCCCCGCACAAGCTCAGAAAAACCCTGAAAGACCTGTTTGAAGCCCTCGGCGACCGCCCCGTCTGCCTTGCACGCGAGCTTACGAAGCTTCACGAGCAGTTTTTGCGGACTACCCTTTCCGAGGCCGTTTCCCTTTACGAGGAAACCGAGCCCAGGGGCGAATACGTTCTTATTGTGGCGGGCGCAGAGAAAAAAGCCCCGGACGCGCCGGGGGACGTTTTGCCGCTTGTCGGGGAACGGCTTAAAACCG
Organism: Bacillota bacterium; assembly: GCA_030705725.1. GTDB lineage: Bacteria > Bacillota > Clostridia > Oscillospirales > Butyricicoccaceae > UBA6114. Next base: position 468 of record JAUZPW010000352.1, on the reverse strand, counting down.
GAGTAACCCTGAGCGAGGCAGTGAAGCAGATTTCGCGGGAGACGGGAGCGAAGAAAAGCGAGCTCTACCGCGCCGCGCTTGAAAAATATAAAAAACAAAGCTAAAAAAAGAGTCTTACGGCGAGCGAGGACACAATAAACGCAACCGCGTCGGCGCAAAGAGCCGCCGGGATCGCATAGCGTGTATTTTTAATGCCCAGCGAGCCGAAATATACGGAGACGGTATAGAAACTCGTCTCGCTTGACGCGAGCATTACGGCGGCAACCCGCCCCGCGTAGCTGTCGGCGCCGAAGTTTTTGATGATTTCGGTTCCGAGCGCCAGACCCCCGCTGCCGGAAAAGGGTTTTAAGAGCGTTAGGGCGGCGCATTCCGGCGGGATGCCCAAAAAAGCATAGAGCGGTTTGACGGCGTACGCGAACATATCTATCGCGCCGGACGCCCTCAGCATATAGATCGCCGTTATCATCG
>JAUZPW010000351.1 GCA_030705725.1 Bacillota bacterium | reverse complement strand
ACGGTTTTGCTGTCGGCGCAGGGCGTTCCCTTTTGCCAGGAAAAGGCCCGCGAACTTCTTGAAAAAGGACGCGTTATCCTTGTCTGCGGACATTATGAAGGTGTCGACCAGCGTTTTATAGACGAATGCGTCGACGAGGAAATATCGATCGGCGACTTTGTACTGACGGGCGGGGAGATACCGGCAATGGCTGTAGCCGACGCCGTCTGCCGGATGGTGCCGGGCGTCTTGTCCGATACGTCCTGCTTTACGGACGAAAGCCACTTTAACGGCCTTTTGGAATATCCGCAGTATACAAGGCCCGAAATCTGGCGCGGGCGCAGAGTGCCTGAAATACTCCTTTCCGGTCACCATGAAAACATAAAAAAATGGCAGCGGGCTCAGAGCCTTCATCGGACGCTTTGCCGCAGGCCCGATCTTCTGAGCGGCGAAATGCTGAGCGAGGCGGATATAAAACTTCTTAAACAGTTCCCCGACGACGGGCAGGACTAGACTAAAAAAACGCCGCGTAAATGCGGCGTTTTTTTACCAAGCCCTATGTATTCAAATTTCAAATAATATTATGCCTGCTCAGAAAAGCGCGCGCAGCCTTTGTTCTGAAAATAATAAAAGCCAAGAACGCGCCTGAAAAGTTCAGAATGAAATCATCTACGTCGCAGCTTCCTATCCTGAACCAGAACTGGGCGGCCTCGGCGAAAATTATAAGCGCGGATACAGTCAGTATGAACCGGTGAAATTTGTAAAAGCCTTTGTTTATCACCGGCAGGAAAAAGCCGAACGGCGCAAACGCGAAGAAATTCCCGAGAAGGTTGATAACGACGTAATATAAGCCGATGCGGTTTTTTCTCCACGCGTTGTAATATTTCGCGATCGTGCGCAGCGGCACGAAATTGACGTTTAGCTTAAGATACCGGGTTATATCGGACGCCTGCGTAAGCCTCATGCCCCTGTCGAAAAAAAGCAGGACGGCAAGGTTAAATATATAAACGCAAAAAAGCATGTAGACGCAAGCTCTTACGGTTTTTTTCCGTTTAGCTTTAATGCGTTCGCCGCTGCAACGATAAACGGCGGCAATAATGGCCGCGCAGGAAATAATCAGCATAAAAGCGATTCTTTCTTTTGCGGTTGCTATAAACTTCGGATTAAGCTCAAGGCTTATCTGCCCGGCGAAAAGAAGGAAAAAAAGCAGGTAAAAGAAAGCAGACAGAAACTTTTTAAGCTTCATCAGAGTTCGTTCCCATCCCATCCGCACTTATCCATATCTACAAATCCGCTTTCCGTAAAGCGGACTCCCTCCTTAAGAAGCATTGCCCTTTGAACCTCTTCTCCCCCAAAAGCAAAGGACGACGCGAGCCGTCCGTCACGATTTACAACCCGGTGGCAGGGAACCTTGCCCGGGAAAGGGTTCACATGGAGCGCAAACCCCACAATCCTCGCCGCCCGCGGCCTTCCTGTCAAAAAAGCGATCTGCCCGTAAGTCGCGACCTTCCCTTCCGGTATTCTTTTTACAGCTTCATATACCGACTGGTAAAATCCCATTTTGGCCCCCGTCAATAAAGATTTTTCTTTTTCAGTATCAGCCAGACGATTGCCGTAACCACTGCGGAAATCAGTACGGGGAACCATGACACGTTAAAAGGCAGACCCGTCACGTTCATTCCGTAAAAGCTGAAAACAATGTTCGGGATCGTCATCAAAATAGTGATGACGGTGAGAACCTTCATGATAATATTCAAGTTATTGGAAATAAGCGACGCGAACGCGTCCATCATTCCGCTCAGTATGTTTGAATATATATCGGCCATTTCGATAGCCTGCTTGAATTCGATGATAACGTCCTCAAGAAGCTCCTGATCGTCCTCGTAGAGCTTTATTATCCTGCCCCTCAATACCTTTTCAAGCGTGACCTCGGTTGCTTTAAGGGAGGTTGT
>JAUZPW010000350.1 GCA_030705725.1 Bacillota bacterium | reverse complement strand
CCGTAAATTGCGTAGCCCTGAATGCTGTCGCCGCTGTATATTTCTGTGACCGATTTGGTCAACGGATTTATTTTTCTGAGCGTGCTTTTCAGCGTATCCGTTTCATATTTTTCTTCGGTAAAGTAGAGCTCGCCGTTATAAAGCGTCATTTTTCCGAGGTACGCGTAGGGTGAGCGGTAAGCCCCATCCTCTCCGCTGTAAATAACGGTATTCCGCTTCGTTTTTTTATCATAGCGCGAAATGCAGTAACACGACTTATTATCGTCCCAGTAAGCAAAAAAAACGTTGTCTTTGTCTTCCGTTACCTTTTGGTAATCCTGAATGTTACTCTCCTGGCCCGACGAGCCCGGGTTATATTTTGAATCAAAAGCCAGGCGCGTCAGCGGGTCGATAATCCTCCCGACAATCGCCGCCGTTTCCGCGCGGGTAGCGAGCCCGTTTCCGTCGAAACGTCCCCCGTCCTTGCCCCCGATTATTCCGGCGGCATACATTTTTTTTGCGGCATCGGTAAAATCCGCGCCTATAAGGCCGATATCCGGGATCTGGGCGTCGTTTATTGCGGCCGAGTCGGAGCTTTCTAAAATTCCGCCGAACATATAAGCTATTTCCGCACGGGTCGCGTTTTCCGTGTCAAGCCCCGAAGGGCTTTTTATATCCGGCGGCAGCAGCAGGTTTTCTTGCGCATAATCGTAATATTTGATATACCATGCTGAATTTGGCGCTTCCTTTATGCTCTTGTTCTTATAAACGGCGTGAACCCGGGCGGCAATAGTCAAAGCCTGCGCTTTGCTTAAATTGCTTCCGGGCGAAAATTTGCCTCCGCCGATTCCGCCCATAACCGAATAGTCGTAAGCGGTTTTCACGCCCGAATAATACCAGCTTCCGCTTTTTACGTCCGAGAAAGTGCCGGCTTCCATGTTATTCTGAGCTTTGAAATTGGAAAGCCCGGATATATCCGCCGAAAGAGCCTTGTTTCCCCCCAAACACGCCAAAAATACTACGATGATAAGAGCGTTACGCAATTTACCCACTAGCTGCCACAACCTTTAATTTTTATAAAGAATTATATTCCGCTTTTTTATAAGAATAATACTTTTTTAGGGTTTATACAAGCTTCCGGCCTTTGTTTTATTCTATTGTCACTCCCGCGAAAAAGCCCTCGCGGACAGCGCTTCCTACCTTGCCGACTTTCAGACAGTCGCCGACAATTCTGGTTTTATAATGGTATAAAGCGTCGATCTCTCTTGCCTTGGCGTCGTTTGGTTTCATGCCGAAGGCCGAAACAACGGTATCCGCCGGAATAAACTCCTCAGTACCGTCCTTTTTCTGAGTTCTGACTCCGTTTGCCTGTATTTCAAGCACCGTATGCCCCGTGTAAATTTCCGCGCCGTTTTTTTTAAGCATCGGCAAAAGCGCCGCCTTGTTTATAAAATGATCGTTCGGCGCTATTTCGTCCATCATTTCTATTATCGCCGTTTTTTTGCCTTTCAGGGCCGTTTCGAGCGCACTGTCGCAGGCCGACAGGCCTCCGCCGCAGTAGACGATCCTTTTACCCATAAGCTTATCGGGCTCGGCGTGCGCCGAAATAATATCTATCGTGTTCTCAATGCCTTTAATGTCCGGGGTAAACGGCACGGCGCCCGCTGCGATAATAATGGCGTCGGCGCTCTTTAGTTCCGGCGAATCCGCCGTTATCCCGCTGTTTAATTTAACCTTAACCCGTAACAGCTCCAACTGGCGAATATACCAGAACACCAGCTCGCGAAGCTGGCTCTTGAAATCCGGCGTCGCCGCGCTTTTGAGCTGTCCCCCCAGAGCGGAGTCCTTCTCGTAAAGAGTGACCTTGTGCCCTTTGACTGCCGCCGCCCTCGCCGCCTCCATGCCCCCCGGTCCGCCGCCGATAACCAGAACCTTTTTAGGGTCTTCGGTTTTCTGGTAACCGAAGCGTT
>JAUZPW010000035.1 GCA_030705725.1 Bacillota bacterium | reverse complement strand
ATTTGTTTGTTAACTCGTTAGGTTGGATGTGCGAGCATAAAAACAGCATATCAATACATCCAAAGACCCTTGAAGCCAAAGTTCTAACGCTGCCGACGGCGGACGCGGCCCGCTGGAGCCTGCTTTTCGTGGGAGTAATACCTCTTATTTTCCTCGTGGCAGGGATTGTTGTCTGGGTCAGGAGGAAACGCAGGTAATGAAACGCGGAAAAAGACTTTTGCTGCTTTTATCGGCTCTTGCCGTTATTGTAGCCGTATATTTTGCCGTGTCCCATTTTGCACCCGGCAATAAATCAAAGGCAGAAGATAACGCCTCGCTTACGGTCGCGTCAATCAGCAAAGATTCCGTTGCCGGTCTTTCGTGGACATACGGAGCTAAGACACTAAGCCTAAAAAACACAAACGCAAAATGGTCGTATACTGGGGATTCGGCGTTTCCGCTGGATCAGATCAAGGTCTTATCGATGCTCGGAGCAGTATCGAATTTAAAGGCAACCCGTACGATTCAAAACGTGTCCGATCTTTCGGAATACGGCCTCAGTAAGCCGGCGTGTGTAATAACGGTAATTTCATCCGACGGCAAAGAAACCAAGTTTTCAATCGGGGACTTAAACGACGTGTCAAAAGAATATTACTTAAAGCTTGACGGCAAATCCAATGTTTACACCGTTGACGACAGCCTTATAAAAGCTTTCCCGCAAAATATTTACGACATGATTAAAATGGAGGTAATCCCCTACATAAGTAATATCAAAACGATGCAGGTCGAAAAAAGCTTGTCTCCCTTAAATCTGATTTACATGGATAAGGGAGGGGAGTATTCCTACACCGACTCATATCATTGGTATTACCAAAACGGCAGCACCCTGTCTCCCTTAAGCGAAAAAAAGATGTCCGAGCTAAGCAGCACTGTAACCGGCCTTTCCTGGAAAGGCTGCGTCAGCTACAAAGCGACCGATGCCGACCTGGCCTTATATGGTCTTAAAAACTCCCAGGCTAAGGTAATGATAAATTATACCGAGAAGCAGCAGGCCAATACCGGAAAAACCGATAAGGACGGCAACCCCGTGGTTGAGGAAAAGGACATCGGGCACACATTCGGTCTTCTTATTGGAAATCCGGTCGGGGATTATTATTACGCAAAGCTTGCCGGCTCCGATATGGTCTACGAAATCGACGCTTCCGCCGCAAACGCCATCCTCTCGGCAAATTATACGGCTCTTCTCCCCGACGACGTCTGCCTGATGGACTGGAACACCGTAGATTCCCTGGAAGTCACGGCAGACGGCAAAAAAGCTGAAATTTCTTTCCTGCGCAAAGGCGACGGAAAATCGGGCAATAAAACGACTTCCTATAAGGTCAACGGTGCCGACGCGGATTCGAAAGCCGTCGAGGCCTTCCTAAAAAGCATAACCGATCTGGAGAAGGTTGACGAAACTAATGACAAATCGGGCGCTAAAACGCCTGAGGTATCCGTAACGTTCCACAGGAACACCGAATATTTCAAAACGATGACCCTGACGCTTTCGCCTCTTGGCGATTACTATCTCGTTACCTTTAACGGCGAGTCCCGTCTTTTGACAGGCAAGGACGGCGTATCCTCGTTAAAGGACGCGCTTTCGGCAATACTAAAAAAATAATTGAGAAAATAGTGTAAAGCCGTAAAAACAAAACCGACGCAACCGCGAAAGCAGTTTGCGTCGGTTCTGTTTTATATTTCCTCGTTAAAAGATTTTTCTGAAAACCAAGTTGCAGGCGGTCCTTCTTGTTGTCTTTAAATTATAGACACAAATTTAGCTGGCAATAAAACATATCAATAAAAAAAGGGGAGCACAAAAATGAATAACAACACGAAATTTGCCGGTATGCCTTTCAAACCAACCTTGCCTTTAAGCAAAAGAGCTTTTGCGTATTTAATTAGAGTGTCAGCCGCCGCAGTTTGCATTGCAGTTTTTCTTGCGGGAACCTGTTTTGCGGCCAATACCCCGTCCGGTAGAGCCTATTTCAAGCAGTATTATATCGATAAGGCAAAAGATGACCCAAAACACGATTACAGCTTTATGAATACCGAGCAAATCGGCGGAATGGCGTCCAGCACGGTGGGCACCGTTCTCGACAGCGCCGCATTAAAAATCGAAGTTTTGGGGGCGATTTTCAGTGGGAACACCGCCGAAATCATACTTAGAGTGACGGCGAAGAAGCTGCATAGCGTGCTTTATGATAATGGGCTGAGCCCGCAGCTTCCAAATTTCAGGTTCCGTGAAGATTCGGATGGGAGCTTGTTTTCCAACAAGGAAAGATCATCGGTTGGCTATTGCTACAGCGACAAAGATAAAAGCCTTGCCGCCAATCAGTTCAAGATCTTTTATACGGTAATCGGGCAGGACAATTTTGAGAAAGAACAATACTCCATCGAATTAAGCAATTTCGGCTTTTTCACCTGCGGTGACGGCACAAATACCGATTTTGTGACAATATATAACGGAAATTGGCAGGTATCCATCGCAGCCGACCCCGCCTTGGATGAAAGTAAAAACAAGATAGACTCCAGAGGCGTTACAATCGGGGGTTACCGTTTTCCTTTGGTAAATATCACCGTCACGCCATTGGCATGCACTATCCGGTTTAAGTGTAATTCGGACAATCGATACCTCAAGGAACACTTACATGAAATCTTCAAGACTTTTTCCGACCGCATACGGGATACCTCCGTAACGCTTTCCGATGGGAAGGTATTAAGCGGCGGTCAGTTGGAAACAAGCAATTCTTCCGGCGGCGTGGAATATTTTACAGCGGTGCTGACGTTTTTCGCGCCTGTCAAAGTCGAAAATATCGTTTCGATTAAGCTGCTCGGATTGGAATACTCTTTACGGGAATAAAATATTTCTCCCGGGTAGCACTCTTAAGGAAAAAACTAATATTTCAAAACAATAGCTTAACCGTCCCCTTGTCCCATCTTTTGCCGCGTCATTATCCGCATCGGCATTATTACTTATGCTTTTTTACTTTTGCCGGGTTATTAACCTCTATGCTTTTTTTCATTATAATTCTGCCCGCCCTAGCTTCTGTTGGCATGAACCCGTCCTTTTCCAAAAAGTGTACGGCCTCGTGTTTTTTTTCCGAAATATCCGCTCCTAGAAATTTCATTCCCGCGTTTCTGAAAACGCTTATTGCTTCGCCCATCAGCTGTACGGAAAAGCCTTTTTCGCGTGCTTCCTTGTCAATGATATAGGTTTTGATTAACCCGCAGCTTTCCCGCTTCAGCGACTCGGCGTCGAGCTGCAAAAGCCCGAGTTCCCTTTCGTGCAGCATTGCGAACTGTAAAGTGCGCGGACATAAACTTTGGAGCTTCGCACATTCCCCGAAAAACTTCTCCGTATCAGGCTTATAATTCACGCCGGACGTGCTTTCCAGGAATTCACGGCGGTATAAAAGGATCTTTTCTCTATCCGTTTTAAGATCGGCCGGACGGAACCAGAAGTTGCTGTCCGCTGACTGCGCGCTTTTCCTCCACCACCGCTGGCGGAAAAAAGTGCTGCTTTCCTCATCCAGATGCTTATTGCAGTTATAAAAAACCACGGAAAGAGCGCCGTTATCAAACCTTAATAAACAGACCCCGGTGTTATCGCACCATTCGATGTTCTTCATCGCTTTCAAAGTGCCGTAAAGCGCCTTTGCGAGGGTCGCTCTCATAACGCTTCCGTGGGTTCCAATTAAAACGGTTTGACCGTCATGTTTATTGGCAACTCTTAAAAGTGCTTCCCAGAAACGGCTTCCAGCGGCTTCATAGGTTTCGCCGCCGGGCAGCCTGACCTCCCAGGGTCGGTTTTCCCACGCGTCCATCTCCCGCGGGTATAAACGCGGCAGCTCTCCCCATGTGCGGTCCTCCCAGTCTCCCATGTAAAGCTCCCTGAATCCCTTTTCTGGGATAACCTCAAGTCCGTGCTCTTGCGCAATTGGTAAAACAGTGCTGTACGCCCTGTAAATATCGCTTGAATACACGGCGTCGAGCTTTATATCCGAAAATCTTTTTCTTATTTCAGGCAGCTGCTTCTCGACGGCCTTCTTCGTGAGAAGGCTGTCATACCAGCCCTGGCATCTGCGGTAAAGGTTACCTTCCGCTTCCCCGTGCCGGACCAGATATATTTCCGTCATAAAGTAAATTTCCTTTCGCTGACTGCGTTTTTTCAGATGTGCGGTCTTTTTAGTCCTTATATTCGGCTACCGCTCCGCAGAGCTCGTTTACATCGCTTATATCATGCTTTTCCAAGTATTCGCGAATTCCGTCGCGGACCAATAATGGCGTCATGGGCTCCGAAAAACATGCCGTGCCCACGGCGACCAAAGAAGCCCCCGCAAGCATCATCTCCACGGCATCCGAGCCCGTTCTGATCCCGCCCATCCCGATTAGAGGTATTTTTACGGCTTTTTTTACCTGATACAGCATTCTGACGGCCACCGGGAGTACCGCGGGGCCCGATAACCCGCCCACATTCCGGTGCAGGACCGGCCTTCGAGTGTTAATGTCTATTCTCATCCCCAGGATAGTGTTGATAAGAGATAATGCGTCGGCGCCGGCGTCTTCCGCGGCCCTGGCTATTTCGCAAATATCTGTTACGTTCGGCGAAAGCTTTACGACAAGCGGCTTTTTGGAAAATTTCCTGGCGCTCGAAACCACGTCCTTCACCATTCCTGCATCCGTTCCGAACGCCATCCCCCCCGCTTTGACATTAGGGCAGGAGATGTTCATTTCAATAATGTCAGCCTCGCTGTCCGAAATTTTTTCCGCCATTTCGCAGTATTCCGGGATCGTATTCCCTGAGATATTAGCTATCACCCTTGTGTCAAACTGTTTGATATACGGCAGCTCCCCGCTTAAAAAAGCGTCCACGCCTGGGTTTTGCAGTCCCACGCTGTTTAGGATGCCCATCGGCGTTTCGGCTATGCGGGGCGGCGGATTTCCCGGGCGTTTTTGCGGTGTCAGTCCTTTGACGCAAATCCCGCCTAGCTCGGATAGGTCGTAAAATTCAGCATATTCGCGCCCGAACCCGAATGTGCCCGACGCTGTAATAACCGGATTTTTAAAGCTTATTCCGCAAAAGTCAACAGATATTGAAGGCTTCAAAACAATACCTCCCCGGCGTCAAAAACCGGCCCGTCCTTGCAGACCCGCCTGTACTCGTCCCCGTCTTTTCCTTTTATTTTGCAGGCGCAGACAAGGCACGCGCCGACTCCGCAGCCCATACGCTCCTCGAGCGAAACCTGACACGGCACTTTATAAGAGGCCGCAAGCTTCGCTATCTCCCTCAGCATCAGGGTGGGTCCGCAGGAAATGACGCGGCCGTATCTTTTTTTCTTCAATAAGCGCTCGGCTTCGGAAGTAACAAAGCCTTTTACGCCGTACGATCCGTCGTCCGTGCAGACGGAAACCGTCTTTCCGGCTTCTCTGAACTCACGCTCAAGTATGACAAATTTTTTACTCTTAAACCCGATAACGGCGTCGCCCCCGTCCACGAAGCGTTTTGCCGAGAAAAGCACAGGTGGAGCTCCGATTCCTCCGCCTATGAATAAAGCCGGAAGGCCGTCGCTTTGAAGTCTGAACCCGTTTCCTAGCGGGCCGAGAACGTTTAATATTTCCCCGGGCTCCCGGCTCGCAAGCCACGCGGTTCCTTCCCCCCGCGCCTCGAAAACAACGCGCACCCTGCCGTTTACGGCGTCGCAGACGCTCAGCGGTCTGCGTAAAATCCGCTCCGCCCCGCAGCCGACCGTAATAAACTGACCCGGCGTAATTTCCGAATCCATATCAAATACGATGGAAATCGCGGTATCGCTCAGCTTTGTTTTTTCCCGTATACGGGTTTTGATGTCTTTTACCATGAAAACAGCCCAATCAAATAGAGTTTATATCAATCATCTCCGCGTTTTCAACGCGTATGTCGCCCTCAAGGCAGCGCAGAAGAGCAGAAGCGGTGTCGACGGCGGTCAGACAGGGTATAGAGCGCTCAACGGTTTTCCGGCGCAGCCGCACAGATTCAAGCTCGGGTTTTCTGCCTTTTTTCGACGTGCTTATAACATAGTCGATCTTTCCGCTTTCAACAAGGCTCAGCATGTTTGGCTCAGGCTCGTCGATCCGCCTTACCGCAGAGCATGCCACCATGTGCTTATTCAACACGTTTGCAGTCCCCGGCGTCGCATAAAGCTCAAATCCGAGACGTGAAAATCTTTCTGCCAGCGGGATGATTTCCTGTTTGTCGGAATCGCGGACGCTTATCAGTATCGAGCCCTTCTTTTTCATAACTAGCCCCGACCCGACGAGCCCCTTTAATAGCGCGGTCCTGAAATCCTTCGATACCCCTAGCACTTCGCCCGTCGATTTCATTTCCGGTCCAAGCTGCGTGTCCACGTTGTGAAGCTTCTGGAACGAAAAAACCGGAACCTTTACGGCGTAGTAATCTTTTAAGGGATAAATCCCGGTGCCGTATCCCAGCCCGCGCAGCGTCTCGCCGAGCATGCATCTCGTCGCAAGGTCTACCATCGGAACCCCTGTAATTTTCGAAATATAGGGCACGGTTCGCGACGACCGCGGGTTGACTTCAATCACATATATTTTGTCATTATAAAGCACAAACTGAACGTTTACAAGTCCAACGACTTTAAGCGCCATCGCTAGCTTTTTCGTATAATCGGCTATTGTGTTTATGTGCCTCTGCTCAAGTGAAATCGAGGGATAAACCGAAATGGAATCGCCTGAATGAACTCCGGCCCTCTCAAGATGCTCCATAATCCCGGGTATCAGTATATCATATCCGTCGCAGATCGCGTCAACCTCAATTTCGCGTCCCATCAAATATTTGTCGATAAGCACGGGATTCTCCTGCTTAGTGCGGTTTATAATCCGCATATATTCGACGATGTCCTCGTCGCTGTGCGCGATTTCCATTCCCTGTCCGCCGAGGACGTAAGACGGCCTCACAAGCACAGGGTATGAAAGCCTGTTAGCGGTTTCTATTGCTTCTTCTTCAGTAAAAACGGTTCCGCCCTCGGGCCGCGGTATTGCGCACTGCTCCAGAATTTTATCGAATTTCTCCCTGTCCTCGGCTGCGTCTATGCTCCAGGCAGGCGTACCGAGGATTTTAACCCCGAGCTGCTCGACGTGCTTTGAGAGCTTGATCGCCGTCTGGCCCCCGAACTGCACAACGACGGCGTCGGGTTTTTCCGCTTCTATAACCCCCTCGACATCCTCGGAAGTAAGGGGCTCGAAATAGAGCCTGTCGGAAGTATCGAAATCCGTCGAGACAGTTTCCGGGTTGTTGTTCACGATAACCGCCTCGTAGCCCTTTTCGCGAAGCGACCAGACGCAGTGAACCGAACAGTAATCGAACTCTATCCCTTGCCCGATGCGTATCGGGCCGGAACCGAGCACCATAATTTTGCCTTTGCCTGACGGCGCTTTTACCTCTGAGCACTCGTCGAAGGTTGAATAATAATACGGGGTTTCGGCTTCAAACTCGGCGGCGCAGGTGTCGACCATTTTGTAAGAAGGATAAGCTTTCAGCCCGCCGACCTTTTTACCGGAGACCCGCTCGACTACTTTATCCGGAAAGCCCATTTTCTTGGCCTTTATATAAAGCTCGTTAGAAAGCTCCTCGCTTTCCTTAAGCTCTTTTTCCATTAAGATAATCCTGTTAATGCCGTAAATAAACCAGCGGTCGATCTTCGTAACGGCATGTATTTCATCAACGGTCATTATTAACCGCCTTAAAGCCTCGGCGATAAAGAAAATGCGCTCGTCGTCCTGTACCCCCACGTGTTCCTTTATTTCAGCGTCCGCAAGGTTTGCAAGCCTGGGCGCTCTCATGCTGTCTAGGCCTAGCTCTGCGGAACGCACAGCCTTCATTAAAGCGCTTTCAAACGAGTTGCCAAGGCTCATCACTTCGCCTGTGGCCTTCATCTGAGTACCAAGCGTCCTCTTCGCGTGAACGAATTTGTCAAACGGAAAACGCGGAAACTTAACGACAATATAGTCTAACGCAGGTTCAAAGCACGCGCAGGTTTTCCCTGTAACAAAGTTTTTAATTTCGTCCAGCCCATAGCCTATCGCTATTTTTGAAGCGACCTTGGCGATCGGGTACCCCGTCGCTTTGGAAGCTAGGGCGGAAGAGCGGGAAAGGCGAGGGTTTACTTCGATCACCGCATATTCGAAGCTTGTTGGATTTAAGGCAAACTGGACGTTGCAGCCCCCTTCGATTTTAAGCTCCGTGATTATATTGAGAGCAGCAGTTCGCAGCATCTGACACTCGCGTTCCGCCAGGGTCTGCGCGGGCGCGACGACAATCGAATCGCCGGTATGGATTCCGACAGGATCAAGGTTTTCCATTGAACAAACGGTAATCACGTTGCCCTTCGAATCGCGCATAACCTCGTATTCTATTTCCTTCCATCCGGAAATGTTCTTTTCCACAAGAACCTGCCCAACCCTTGAGGCGTTGAGTCCGGTCTCGGCTATTTCACTTAATTCCTCTGCGTTCGAGGCGAACCCTCCGCCCGTGCCGCCAAGCGTATACGCCGGGCGGATAATAACGGGATATCCTATTTTATCGGCCGTTTTCAAAGCTTCCTCAACCGTGCCGGCTATGTCGGACGCTATAAGCGGCTGGGAAATGCGGTTCATCGTATCCTTGAAGGATTGCCTGTCCTCCGCGTTTTTAATGGTCTCGGGGCAGGTGCCAAGCAATTTTACTCCATATTCGTTAAGAAATCCGTCTTCCGCCAGCGCCATCGCAAGATTTAGGCCCGTTTGTCCGCCTAAAGTCGGAAGTATGCTGTCCGGGCTTTCTTTTTTGATTATTTCCTTAACCACGTCGGCCGTCAGCGGCTCGATATAAATTTTATCTGCCATTGCCTTGTCCGTCATGATAGTTGCCGGATTTGAGTTTATAAGAATAACCTCGAGCCCTTCTTCTCTAAGAGATCTGCATGCCTGCGTACCGGCGTAGTCGAACTCGGCAGCCTGGCCTATTACGATCGGGCCCGAGCCTAAAACCAGCACTCGTTTAATATCTTTCCGTAACGGCATCAGTTTCCACCTTTTTTAACTTTCTCCATCATCCCGACAAACTGTTTGAAAAGGTACTGCGTATCCATCGGGCCGGGGCACCCCTCAGGGTGAAACTGTACCGTGAATACGGGCCTTTTAATAAATTTTAAGCCTTCAACCGTCCCGTCGTTAAGGTTTATATGACTGATTTCAGCTTCCTTCTGGTTTATCGAACCTGGCAAAACGGCGTAGCCGTGGTTTTGGCTTGTGATAAAGGTCCTGTCTTTTGCGACATCCTTTACGGGCTGGTTGCCGCCGCGGTGGCCGTATTTAAGCTTGCCTGTCTGTGCCCCGGAGGCAAGCGCTATAATCTGGTGTCCGAGGCAAATTCCGAAAATGGGTATTCCGCTGTCCATCAATTCTCTGACCGTTTTAATTATCTCAACGTTTTCCTCAGGGTCGCCGGGGCCGTTAGTCAGCTGAATTCCGTCAAATTTACCTTTCAATATATCCCCGGCCTTTGTATACGCGGGGAACACTGTTACGTCGCAGCCGAATTTGTTCAATGAGCGGACAATGTTCTGCTTTATTCCAAAATCAAGAACCGCAACGCGGAATCTTGCGTTTTCGGTCGGAAAATGCTCTATGGCTCCGCTTGTAACCGCCCTGACAGCCCCCATTACTCTGTATTCCGAAAGCGTTCTGTCGATTTCCCGCCCGGGTTCATAGCCTTCCGTGTAAATAGCCCCGCTCATGACGCCGCTATCGCGAAGCGTCCTCGTAACGCATCTCGTGTCAATTCCCTCGATGCCTATAACCCCGAACCGCTTTAAGAATGAATCAACGGTTTCTTCCACTCGCCAGTTGGAAGGAGTCCGACAAAGCTCGCGGACTATGAATCCGCGTCCCCATGGCCGCTTCGATTCGTTGTCGTCAGTGTTTATCCCATAGTT
>JAUZPW010000349.1 GCA_030705725.1 Bacillota bacterium | reverse complement strand
GTAGCATTCCTGAATAACGTTCTGATCCCCGAAATAATACCGCTTGCTTTCAACCTCCGAAATAGCATCCATAAGCTCCTTGAATGCGCCTGTCCTCGGCTCGATAACCATAATGCCCGAGCTTAAATTAGGGGATCCCGGATCTAAGCAGGCGGATAAATGAGGCTTGTCGAAAAGATGATCGAGATTTTCGAGCACAATAACGTCGCAGTCCAAATAAACGATTTTGTCAAATTCGGTCAGCCCGAAAATGTATAAGCTGTCAAAGGTGTAATTCCAATATTTGTACCCTACGTTTTCGTTCTGCTTCTGATGCGCTGCGTCAAGTAGAATACAGTCGTCTATTTTGATAACGCGAATCTCTTTTCTCCTCAGAGCTTCTTCGACGGAAGAAGAAATATTTTTAGTTATTAAAACCGCAAACGGGTATTTGGGCTGCGTCCTTTTCAAAGATTCATGCAAAACCAACGCGCCCGTCAGATAATCGTCGGTTGATAATACGGCAAGGTAAGTGTAATTCAAATCGTCGCCTCCGCTTTGACTGTTTCTTTTAATATTATATTTGCTCCGCCCGACAGTAGTGAATCGCTTTCATGACTTCTTCTCTTCGCTCCGCATTCTCCGCCCGGTGCAAAATCGGGCCTATAAAGCAAAAAGCCTTGAAACCCGCGGGTTCCAAAGCTTTTTGCTTTTGGTCAAATTAATTCGGCCGCTTAAGCTGTGTATCGGTGATAAAGGGAATTTTTACATAGCCGCTTCCCTTTCCGGGCGGCTTTCAATGCTTATTTTTCGTTGCACCCTTCCTTAATAACAGCCACATTCCCTTCTTCGTGCCGCTTTCCCATGATGTGCCTTGCCTTCCGGTTCTCCACGCTGTCGAATATTATCGAAAAATCATAATTTTCCGGATATAACTTTGAAGCGGCCACATTCAGCTTTATTCGCTTGTGATTTACAAGCTTTTTTACGCCCTTGATCTGAACGCCGATTTCTCCCTTTTCGTTTGAAAGCGCGTAAACGATCCCGATTTCCTTGCCGGGATAAACGATCACGCTGTCCCCGATGCTGAATTTGCTTTTGTGAGACTTCGACTCCGGCTTCATCTCATTTTGAACGACTATTTTGGGCGCCGGGGTGTCCGCTCCGGGATTTACTTGCGGCAGAGCCGTAAAGCGCTCTTCGCGTGGGCGTCCGTATGCGGCATCGTGCGCGCGGTCAAGCATCTTCCGGGGCATTCCAAGCCTTTCGGCGATATAAAGCGCGCAGCTTTCGCCGGCCTCGCCGATTTCAAGACGGTAGAGCGGCATAAGGCTCTCCTTGTCAAACGCCATGCGGGCGTTTACAAGTCCCGGTTTTTTTGCCGCGTATTCTTTGATCTCCGGATAATGCGTCGTCACGGCAAACAGGCACCCTTTTGCGCAGAGCTCATCCAAAACCGCGATTGCCAGCCCCATGCCTTCCGCCGGGTCCGTTCCCGAACCGAGCTCGTCTAAAAGGACGAGCGACTCGCTGTTTGCCAGCTTCAGTATCTCTAAAATATTTTTCATATGCGAAGAAAAGGTCGACAGATTTTCCGATATACTTTGCCCGTCCCCAATATCGCATAAAATCAGATTGCGCAGACAGAAGCTGCTTGTTTCGTCCGCGGGGACATGCAGCCCGCTCTGGGCCATCATTGACAGAAGCCCCACCGTTTTCAGCGCCACGGTTTTGCCGCCGGTATTGGGCCCGGTTATAACCACTCCCGAAACTTTATTCCCTGACGTAAAGTTTAACGGCACCGCCGAATCCCGGTTCAGGAGCGGATGCCTTGCGTTAATTATATGAATCTCCCTTCCGGTATTCAAAGAAACGGGCGACGCTTTCATAAAAATGCTGAGCTTTCCTTTTGCAAAGAGGAAATCAAGCGTTTCCATCGCCTCGATATTAAGCCTGATGGCCGGAAGATTCTCGC
>JAUZPW010000348.1 GCA_030705725.1 Bacillota bacterium | reverse complement strand
TATGTACATGTGCAACGTGACCTCGGTTCGCGAGGACGCGCTCAAAATGACGAAGGTTATAGTCAAGTGCTGCGAGTCTTTGAGGACGGCGCTGACTGAATTCTATAATTTCCGCAAATCCACTACGCTGCATGAAAAGATCGTCGAAATAAACCAGCTCGAGGAAGAGGGAGACAGGCTTTATACCGATGCCGTCAGAAACCTCTATGTAGGCTGCAAAAACGAAATAGAGGTGCTTGCCTGGGGGCAGACCTTCAATTATCTTGAAAAATGCTGCGACACCTGCGAGGACGTCGCCGACATTATAGAAAGCGTAATGCTGAAAAACTCCTGATTTTTTTGGCGTCAGCAATCTCTCTTTAGCGGAGGGTTTTTTTAACAAAGGAAGGATTTAGAAAATGGAAAAGCTTCACGAAATCAACACTGAAAAAGCACCCAAGGCAATCGGGCCGTATTCGCAGGGAATAGTCTGCGGAGATTTTCTCTTTACGGCGGGCCAGATTCCCGTCGATCCGAAAACGGGGCTTTTAGCCGAGGGCGGAATCGAAGGGCAGGCAAAGCAGGTTTTTGAGAATTTGAAGGCGATACTCGAAAACGCCGGCTCGGACTTTTCAAGCGTGGTTAAAACGACGGTTTTCCTGCAAAGTCTTAACGATTTTGCAAAGGTTAACGATATTTACGCTTCATATTTCAAAAAACCGTACCCGGCGCGTTCCTGCATTGAGATCTCGGCTCTGCCGAAAGGTTCCCTGATCGAAATTGAAGTTATAGCGTCCGTAAAAAAATAATGACCGAAGCTTTCGTAAGAACTGAAAAGCTTCTGGGGGAGACCGCGATGTCGAAGCTTAAAGCCTCGCATGTCGCGGTTTTCGGAATTGGGGGAGTGGGCTCGTTCGCCGCCGAGGCGCTTGCCAGGAGCGGGATAGGACGGCTTACCCTCGTTGACAGAGACACGGTCTGCGAATCGAATATCAACAGGCAGCTTATTGCGAACGTAAACACAATAGGCAGGCTGAAGGTCGACGTTATGCGCGAACGCATTCTGGCGATCAATCCCGGCGCGCTGGTCTGCACGAAAAGCGTTTTTTATCTGCCGGAAAACGCGGATCAGTTTGATTTTGCGGGGCTTTCTTATATCGTCGACGCGATCGACACGGTTACGTCGAAGATTGAGCTTATATCCCGCGCAAAGGGGCAGGGGATTCCGGTAATTAGCTCTATGGGCGCCGGAAACAAGCTTGATCCCACGCTTTTCGAGGTGGCGGACATTGAAGATACGAGCGTGTGCCCTCTGGCGAGGGTGATGCGCAGAGAGCTTAAAAAGCGCGGAATAAGCTCGGTCAAGGCGGTTTTTTCCAAGGAGCCGCCGGCAGCGCCAAGGAACAGCGCGGACGGGCCGCGCGTGCCCGGAAGCGTTTCGTTTGTTCCGTCGGTCGCAGGGCTTATTATCGCGGGCGAGGTTATTAAAGACATAGCGGGAATCAAAAGGTAAAGGGAGCTTTATATGAACAGCGGGAAAAACAGCGATTTAGGCAGTATGGGGCGGTTTACAAAAATTTTAATAAACCTCGCCGTTACACTTGCCGTCGGCTTTTTGCTTTTTTACGTGACCCTTCCGGCAATAAACCTGCATTCCGCCGATTTTTATACGTTTGCCGGGACGCTCTGCGCCGTTTATATCGTATGCGCTATTATTACGTCCGGCTTCCGCAACCCGGGCGGGATTTCGGCATACTTCGGTTTTGTAAAAAGCCAGTGCAAAATACCGGCTGCGGTCATTATTCTGCTTGTTGCCGTTTTTGCGGTGGGGTCGCTTTCTTCTGCGGTTTTTTTCAGGGCCGGGGCTTACAGCAGGCTGATTACGCTGAAGCAGGGAAATTTCACGCAGGACGTTAAGGAAGCTTCCTTTGACAAAATTCCGATGCTTGACAAGGATTCGGCCGAAAAGCTCGGGGACAGGAAGCTC
>JAUZPW010000347.1 GCA_030705725.1 Bacillota bacterium | reverse complement strand
TTATCTGCCTATAAAGCTCCATCATTCACCGCCTTTAGCGTCAGATCCATAACGTAGTCGTTTCCCTCGAAGCTGTGCTCGGCGCTTTCAATAACGTAAAACTGCCTGACGCCGACGTCCGAAAGCTCTATGAATACAGACGCGCCCGCCCGGCAGGAAACGTCTCCCATTGCTCTTAACTTAAATGACTTCTCGGCCCTGTTTTTAAGCGAAAGCAGGGCTTTACCCATATTTTCGATCATTGCGGCGTTTAGCGCATTGTCTACCGACCTGTAATACTGCAGCAGTCCCCATTCGGCGATGCTTGCGCCGTCCTGATAAATATAGACGTCGCGGCTCCCCTCTTTCCCGTTGTCCTTTATAAGCTTAACCCGGTTGTATGTTTCTCGGTCGATGCTTTCGCCGTAAGTATATCCCGAAACCATGCCGTAATCCCCGAGCGCAATGTTGAGGCGCAGGCTCCCGAGGCTTTTCAGCGTGAGCGCCCCCGCCTTGTCGTACAGCGCGTAGGTTTTTCCGGTGTTAAATACAGTTTCCGAAAGCGCCTCCGATATAATATCAAGAAGCTTCCGGTTGTCCTGCGCCAATTTGGGGATTACATACCTCGTATCCTCGATTTCCCCGCATTTAACGCCGAAGTCCGCCGCAATCTGCCTGATGATTTCCGTCGCCGTCCTGCCTGTAAAAACATAGGTGTCCGAATACATCAGATAACGCATCTGGTCGTATGCCGCCGCTGTAAAAGATTCCCCGTCTGAGTTCTCGACTGAAAAAACATAACCCCAAAAAATGATTTCGCCGTTTACCTCGAGCCGCACAATGTCGCCGCAGTTCAGGGAAAAGAATTTGTCCGAAAATTTGTCTCCCCCGGCAAAGGTAAACTCGAGGCTCCCTGCCCTCCCCGTCCGTTCCGTTTTCCATTTGACGGATGCCGCCGGGATCTCGAACATGTTACCCCTTTTGTCGTCGGCGAGCAGCTGGTACTCGATCGGCTTCAGGTTCGTTTCTCCCACAGCCCCCTCCTATCTCAGACGTATCGTCTGCCCGGCGAAAAGCACCGTTCCCGCGCTCATGTTGTTTAGCCTTGCGAGAGCCGCGGCCTTGTTTCCGCTGCCGAGGTACTTCTTTGCGATTATCCAGAAGGTGTCCTCGTTTTGCCTGAGAGTCACCGTCTCGGGCACTGTAAAGGAAGTCTCCCTGGCTTTTTTGGCCTCCATGTTCCCGTTAACGTCCGTAACCGTCGCAGGCCCGTAAAAAATATATTTTTTGAGTTCCAGCCTGTAGCTAATCTCGCCGACTGCGCCGCCGGACTCGGAATATGTAAAGCTCTCGATAGATACCGGCCAGGAAAGCTCTATTGCGCCGGTCATCGTAAGGCGGATTGGCCGGCAGGTTCCGGCCCATTTAAGTATTTTGCCGACGTAGTACACCGGCTCAAAAAGCGCCTCCGAGGTTACGTGGATGCCGTCCGTAGGGAAATAGCTTTCGATTGCAAGCTCCGGCAGCCTGAGCCCCCTGATAACGTTTATTTCCCCGGTATTCAGAAGGTCGTAGGTTTTGTTCGACCCGTCGCGCCTGATCTCTATTTTTTCCGGCAGGACCGGCAGCTCAATAACTTCCTGCTCATTGTTGAAAGTCAGATATATCCGATAATCCATAAATCATGCCTCCGCCAGCCGCGCTCCTGAAGCTTCCATCTCCATTGAAAGCGCCCGTTCTATTTTCGAAACCAGCCCGTCCACTCCGGTCTCGCTTTTTATGTCTCCCGTCGTGACCGTCACCGTCGGCGTGAGCTTAATAAAGTTCCGAATACTTTTCGTCTCCGCGAGACCGCGCATGGTTTTAAGGTTCTCCGCCGAAATATCCGCGCCGTCTTCAATCCCCGCGTTATTATCAAAAATGTACTCCGCGCATTTTCCGACGCTGCTGTTTTCCTGTTCGATTGATTCTATTAGATTGTACCCGCTTT
>JAUZPW010000346.1 GCA_030705725.1 Bacillota bacterium | reverse complement strand
TGTCAGCCGAACTCCTGTCCTGCATGTACCCGTGAAGGCCAAGCTCCGCGGCCCTGTCAAGAACGCTTTTATATTCGAGCGTCGTTATCCTGCGGTTGATTTCGGGGTATTCCCCACTTCGGTAGCAAGGGGCATATTGACTCATAAGGCTCAGCAAAAAGCCGTCCTTCGGCAGATTCTCCGCGAGCCACTCAATGATTTTTATCGAATCCCTGCGTCCTCCCGGCATAATAAGATGCCTAACAATAAGTCCGCGCCTAAGCATCCCGTTTTCGTCAAATTCAAGGGTGCCCGCCTGCCTGTGCATTTCCAGAACAGCTTTTGACGCAACATCGAAATAGTCCGGTGCCGAGGAATACCTGGCGGAGAGCGAAGAATCTAAATATTTAATATCCGGCAGGTAAATATCCGCGTACCCTTCTAGCTTTTCCGCACACTCGTAACCGCTGGAATTCCATATGACCGGAATTTTGAGCCTGCCGCGTACGAGGTCGAGCGCCTCCGTAATAAACGGCGCGTAGTGCGTCGGGCTGACAAGGTTTATATTGCAGGCATTTTGATCCTGAAGCTTGAGGAAAATACCTGAGAGTCTCTCAACAGAGATTTCCATTCCGAAGTTTCCCGAGCTTATCTCGTAATTCTGGCAGAAACAGCATTTAAGCGGGCATCCGGAAAAAAACACCGCCCCCGAGCCGTTTTTTCCGCTTATGCATGGCTCCTCCCAGAAATGGAGAGCCGCTCTCGCGAGCTTAACGTCCCTGCCTCCTCCGCAAAAACCCGTGCCGTTTACCCTGTCCGCGCCGCATTTTCTGGGGCAAACCGTGCAATTTTCAAGCTCCATTTATCTTCTCCCTCGGTAAACTTGCTTATTATTAGAAAAACACGGGTAAGCGCCCGGCCCCATAAGGGACCTAAACAGACCCGTGTTTTCACACCGTTCACGCTCAACCGGGGTGGGAGCCTCAGCGCCCGCAGTCCCCGTTAAGTGGAATTTTAATTCAATTCGCCTTAGATGTCAATTGAGGGATTATTCTAGGTTAAGCCGGTTTTTAAGCACGTAATTCGTTATCGCAAAAAATGCCGCGGCGAAAACAAGATTAGCGAGGATGCCAAGCAGCAATAAAAAGTGCCCTGTCGCCGTTGGTAAAATAAATTTGCTGAAAAAGCCCGGATTAGTCTTTTCGATAATATTGACGACAGTCATTACGATCGTTTGGGTAACCGTGCTCAAAGCCAGAAAAGCCCCGACCGACCAAAGCATTCTGTGCCTGGAGAACAGGTGCCCCAGCGAAATGGAAGCGTAGATCATCAATATGCCCAAAATAAGCTGCGCAAAAGCCATTATAAGGAATTCCAAAACAAAAGTATATTCAGACGCGCCGAATTCCCTGCCGATTATGTTAACCAGCTGCATAAACGCCCTCGGCAGCTCGATCCAGAAATCCCTCGTCGCTACCATCAGTACTATCGACACAGCCGTTACGAACATGCTGGCTATAATCCATACGACGGAAACTGTCAGCTTAGAAGTTATATGCGCCCAGGGCTTTACCGGCAGCGTAAACATCAGATAGCCTTCGTCCGAAAGCAGGTTTTTTTGAAAACGCTGTATCATCATAACAAAAGTTATTACAAAAATAGCGACGATTATGCTTACAAACGCTACTAAACTTATAACCGCGGGCACGTTATGCACCGTTTTGAAGTTGCCGCCGATGTTTAGAATCTTAGCAATCAGCGCAAAAACCACGAGCGCCCCGTAAAGCGGCAGAAAGACCCTTCCGGTAGCTCTGAATTCATATTTTAATAGTTTGCCTAGCATTTGAATACCTCCCTGAAAAGAGTGTCAACGCTTTTTCCATGCTTCTCCCTGATGCTGTCGACCGATTCGTGAAGCGCTACCGTTCCTTTCGACAGGAAGATCACATCCTCCAAAACCTGCTCTATATCGGATATAAGGTGAGTGGAAATTATGACAGCCG
>JAUZPW010000345.1 GCA_030705725.1 Bacillota bacterium | reverse complement strand
TGCGTATAGAAAAGGATCTGCTTAAAGCCGGATACCTGACCGACGGAATAGCAAAAACGAGGGTTATCGAGATCTCGGTCATAATCCCCGACCGCCCGGGCGCTGTTTTGCCCGTGCTGGAAATACTCGGCAGATACGAAATAAACATTTCTTATTTGAATTCCTCGGCAAACGGCGGATCTATTCAGGATTTTAAGTTCGGACTGCTTATTGAAAACCCCGGGATTATAAAAACGCTGCTCGACGAAATAGGGCAGGTTTATCCCATCAATATAATCGACTGCGACACCTCCGAGGAAAACCTGGACAACACGGTTTTTTACATACGCCTCGCAAACGAGATGCAAAGCCTCTTCGGGCTGAATACCGATAAAACCAGGCAGTTTCTGTCCGAATCGAACCGCATTTTGCAGGCGCTTCAGTCCGAAGGCAGAAACGCGGATACGGTATTCGATTATATCCGCCGTTTCGCCTATTCGGTCAGCGGCTACCGCGGGGAGCGCTTCCGCGCGGACGTCGAAAAAGAGGAGATCGGCGGGGGAGTAACGCTTTACAGCGTTCAGCCGTACTGCGGAAGCAATACCTATGTGCTTAAAACGCCGGAGGACATCGTTATAATCGACACCGGGTACGCCGTTTACGCGGACGAGATGCTTAAAACACTGGACCGGCTTATTCCCGGCTTTGATTCCCTGCCGAAGCGCGTTTATATTACGCACGCCGACGTCGACCACTGCGGCATGCTTCAAAAATATAAAAACGCCGTTGTACTGACGAACGCGAAATGCTTCGAAAGCCTGTCGCGGCAGGCGCAGGGGCTTCCGGACTACAGGGAATCATCCGAGCTGCACACGGGCTACAGCAAAATAAGCATGCTTATTTCGGGCTACGAGCCGCCCGACGTCAGGAATATAAAGGTCATAGAAAGAGATACGCCGCGCTCGCACAGAGAGCTGCTTGAGATTGCGGAAATGCAAGCGGGCGGTTTGGATTTCAGCATTTTCGAGGGCAGCGGAGGGCATTTGGACGGCGAAATGGTTTACGTATGCCGTAAGGCCGGAGTCGTTTTTACGGGGGATATACTTGTAAACTTTTCAGGGTTTTCACGGGAAAGGGCGGAATTCAACTCGCTCGCTCCGTTTTTAATGAAAAGCGTCAACGTTAGCCCGCAAAAGGCGCGGGAAATGAGAGAAAAGGTAACGGAGATAATAAACTCCGTTTCAGAAGAAAACAAACGGCCGTGCATTATTTGCGGAGGACACGGGCCGCTATCGGTTTTCCAAAACGGAAAGCTGGCCAGGCTGAGAGCCTGAACGACCGATAAAACAGCGATAAAAAAAGCGGCGTCAAACGACGCCGCTTTTTAAAGGAGAGTTATTTAGATTTATTGCCGGCTGAGCTTTTTTCACCGCCTTTTCCTTTAGACTTCACTTTTTCGCCGGAAGAAGGGGTTTTGACGTTTTTATCCTTATTTTCCGTCTTTTTATCCCCGGAATCCTTTATTTCGGTTTTGGGGGGGTTGGCGGGACTTTTTGAGGGCTTTTCGGCGTCTTTTTCGGGATCGCCTTTTTTATCGGCCTTATCCAACGCCTTTTTGGCCTTTTTATTTTCCTTTATCTGCTTCATTATGTCTTTGACGGGCTTTTTGAGCCATTCGGCCTGATCTATTTTTACGTCGGGGTTGCTCTCTTGCAGCTTCTGCACGAGGTTGAGCTTGCCGGGCGTTACCCCGAGAGCTTTCGCTTCCTTAACGCGTGCCGCGCCGACACCCTCGGCCTCGACCGTTACGGCCTTATGGCCCTCTTCCTTCGTTTCTTCTTCGGCTCTGTCCTTAAGCTCGTCAGCGAGCTTTTCGGTTTTGTCCTCGTCCCTGTTATTTACCGTTATTTCAATAGCGAGGCTGTCGCCTTCTGAAAAATAGCCTGAAACGTTGATTTTTTTAATTGTAATATCAATGGCGTCGCCGATTTCCTTGTTTTGGAGTTCTAGCCCCGAAAGCACT
>JAUZPW010000344.1 GCA_030705725.1 Bacillota bacterium | reverse complement strand
TCTGAAATATCTTCAGAGCCGCATTGACGATATTGCAAAGGGAGCTGCATTAATGACGGGCACCAGCGTTGAATATACCTGGGACTTTCCCTGGCTCGCACCTACACCGGTTCCTACGCTTTACGATTTTGCAGCGGCAACGGCGGTTGACGTGGGCATCCCGAAAAACGACATCAAGAAAATGACCTCTTTCGGATCGTCCGATTTCGGGTGCGTGGGATATGAAATACCTGCGGTTAATATCTGGTTCCCAATAGCTCCGGAAGGAACAGCGGGACACAGCGACGCATTCAGAGATGCGGCGATCAGCGATTTCGGCCAGAATCAGGCGATATTAGCCGGCAAGGTTCTTGCAGTATCCGCTTACAGGGTCGCCACCAATACTAAATTGTTGGCCGAGATAAAGGCTGAATTTGCAAAAAACAAGAAATGAAAGGCTAAGCCTGCCGCGCGGTCGAACTGCCGGAGCACGCGGCGGCAACAGGTCTTATAAGGGCGCCCGTCTGCTGAGATGGCGCTCTTACTTTTTTTCAACCATAATTGCGGATTAAATAGATTATTATATACTTCGACAAAATTCGTCATTTTATTCTTACCGAAAAAGATTGTAAACGCCATTCGGGCAGTGTAAAATAAATTAAAAGGAAATCATATTACAACTGATGTGAATGAGGTGCGGTTTTGGACGATTTTGGGAATAATTTTATTACGCTGACCGACGAGGACGGAAACGAGATAGAGCTTGAACATCTTGACACACTTGAAGAAAACGGAGAAACCTATTTTGCGTTTATCGAAGCCGAAACAAATCTTGACTCTGACAGTGAGCTTATAGTTCTGAAATCCACTTTGGACGAAAACGGTGAAGAGCTTCTGATTACTGTCGATGACGACGGCGAGTACGACAGAATTTTCGATCTGTTTTCGGAACGGCTGGAGTCTTATTTTGAAAGCGGGGAAGAAGATTCGGAGGAGGAATAGAAGCATAAATTGGAAGCTGCCGGATATTGATTTCTAGCCGTCCGGCGTGGTATTATATATTAAAACAAACCCTGCTTGGTGCGTAATCAGGCTTTTTTTTAACCCACGTTTAATATAAGGGATCGCGTCCTTTTACCGCGGTTTGCAGGCCTCCCGGTTAATCCGGATGTTGGAAGCAATAAAACGGTGAAGACGGAACCCACCTGCCGGTTGTGCAGGTTATTAAATTAGTTTGATACGGCCGAAGCGGGGCTTTTTACTTAAAAATGACAAGGCGGACTCCTTTTATGGAGCCCGCCTTTATTGTTATATTTTTGCTTGAGCCGAGATTAATAGTTTTAACACTGAAAATGCATTTTAACTTCACGATATGAACACAAGCTCATTTTACAATATAACAGACGACATGGGGAGGCGATGCAGATGTATTAGTGCTTTCAAGTGTGAAAATACCATACATTAATTTCAGAAAGGATAAAATAAAATGGCTAACAAAAAACTGGGCTCCATAATTATTTCAATTTTTATAGCGGCCGCTATTGGAACAACCGCCTGGGCGGCTACGGCAGGCACGGCGGCGGGTAATTCAGGAACGGCTGACGAACGACGCGGAAGTCCGAAAATATCCGAAGAGCAGAAAGCTGAGATGCAAGCGCAAAGGAAAGCCGAAAAAGAAGCCTGGGCCGCGCTGTCGGATGAAAAAAAGGAAAGCATTTACTCAATTAACGAGCAAATAGCCGCTCTCCAGAATCAGCTTGTTGACAAGTATAATGAATACGGTCTGATTGACAAAGACGAAGCAACGAAAATCAAGGATGCCAATAATAAATATATTGAAGAAATAAAAAACGGAGATAAAATCCCGATGCTGTGCGGCGGAGGAAAGGGCGGTTTCGGAGCCGGACGCCAGACGAAAGCAGGCTCTTACACGGCAGACGAAACTGAAAGCAGCACGGCGGATACGGCTTCTAACTAATGAAAAAATCCCCGCGGCATATGCCGAGGGGATTTCAGCGTGAAGACAAAGTCTTC
>JAUZPW010000343.1 GCA_030705725.1 Bacillota bacterium | reverse complement strand
GCTTAGTTTAATAGTCCCGTCGTTATATTTGGATTTTACCTCCTGGAGTGACGTCGAAAGCCTGTCCGCAGTATCCGAAAGAACAGTCAGGGTTTTTCTCTCCTCCTTGCTTAACGGCGCGCCTGCCGAAGACTTCCGGAGGATTGTATAGGCGTATTCCCCCGCCTGTGATATGAATTTTTGAGTTTTATCAAGATTAATATCATTAAGCGTCATTTGTGCCAAGCTGGATTTAGCATTAGTGGACTCGCGCCAGATTTGCGCTGACAGCGTGCTCAGCATCGAAGGGGAATCTGCGTAAACTCCCTTCTGCAGAGCGCTGTCAAGGTTTGATACGCTGGTAACAAGATTTGAAAACGCCCTGTCGTTAGTATATTCAAGGTAACGCTGGTATAAAGAAGCCTGGCGCCAAAAATAAAGGGCAGCTCCAAGCGCCGCAACGCAAAAAACAATGCTGATGCTTACAAGCCTGCCCGCGTTTTTTCGTGTCATGTCTTTACATTCCTCCCTCGAAAGACAGTTTTTCCTTCTCAGAAAAAACTATGCATTAAATGCAAACATTGCACGAAACCGTTATCAATGATAAAATAGGGCAGTATATAACTTGAGTAATTCCGGAGGCCTTTATGAATTATGCCTTTTCAGACAAAATTGCCACGCTCAGGCCGTCGGCAATCAGAGAAATATTTAAGGTTCTTGAAAACCCTGAGGTAATATCCTTCGCGGGTGGCAATCCAGACCCCGCAACCTTTCCTTCAAAGGAAATGGCCGAGATTGCCGCGCGCCTGTTCCGTACGAACTCCCCTGCGGCGCTGCAGTACGGCATAACCGAAGGCTATTCGCAGCTTAGGGAGCTGACTCAGAGACGTATAAAAGAAAAATATAAAATAGGTACTTCTAATGACATGCTGATAATAACAAGCGGCGGGCAGCAGGCTATTGAGCTTCTGACAAAGGTGCTTGTTAATGAAGGCGACGCTGTTCTCTGCGAGGATCCGAGCTTTATCGGCGCGTTAAACGCGTTTCGTTCCTATAATGCAAAGCTCGTCGGCGTGCGTTCTGACGACGGCGGGATGGATATGGGCTCGCTTGAAGAAAAGCTTAAAACAACCAAAAATGTTAAATTTATTTATGTAATTCCGACATTCCAAAACCCGTCTGGCCGTACCCTAAGCATCGGGCGCCGCAAAGAGCTTTTGAGGCTTGCTTCGAAATACGGCGTTATGATCCTCGAGGATAACCCCTATTTTGAATTGCGCTATTCGGGCGAATACGTCCCGCCGGTTAAAAGTCTCGATACGGAAGGGCTTGTAGTCTACGCCGGGTCTTATTCAAAGATTCTTTCCCCCGGAATGCGCATTGGGTTTGCCGTCGCGCCGAAGCCTGTGGCTGAGAAAATGGTTGTGGCGAAGCAGGTAGCAGATGTTCATACAAACCAGTTTTTTTCGATGCTAGTAGCCGAATATCTTAAAACCTGCGATATAGACGCTCATATTACGGATGTCTGTGGACTTTACCGTAAAAAACGCGATCTTATGCTTTCAGAACTTAGTAAGCGCTTTGACGGACGCGTTACCTTTACGCGCCCCGAGGGCGGAATTTTCGTCTGGTGCAGCCTTCCCGAAGGGTGCGACGGTGTCGACCTTTGCAGAAGGTTTTCTGATAAAAAGGTCGCCGCGGTGCCCGGTTCCACGTTCATGGTGGATGAAAAAGCCCCCTGCCCCGCGGTGCGCCTTAATTTTTCCATGCCGTCCAGCGATCAGATTGTAAAAGGTGCCGAGCTTATGGGCGAAGCGCTCGATGAATATCTCAGGCATACTTTGTAAATTCAGGGTGAAAAAAATGGATTTAAATCAGAATACAAGTAAAAAAAGAATTTTCAGTGGCGTTCAACCGAGCGGCAAGCTGACTCTCGGGAATTACCTCGGTGCGATTAAAAACTGGGCTTTGCTGCAGGACGAGTATGACTGTATCTACTGCGTGGTCGACATGCACGCGATAACCGTCCGTCAGGAGCCT
>JAUZPW010000342.1 GCA_030705725.1 Bacillota bacterium | reverse complement strand
TGATGCCGCTGTGGCTCTTTACCTCTTTTGCGTGTCCCGTTTTATCCAAATCCATCAGCCTTCCCATTTATAACCAAAGCCCCAAAGCGTCGTTATATATTTCGGGGCGGCGGCGTCTTCTTCGATTTTGAGGCGAAGCCGGCGTATATTGACGTCCACGATTTTAAGATCGCAGATATAATCTTTGCCCCACACCGCCGTCAGCAGATCCTCGCGCGACAGAGCGCTGCCGGGATTCTCCATAAAGGTTTTTATAATCATAAACTCAACCTGGGTAAGCTCTATTTTTCGGGAATCTTTCTTGAGCTCGCGGCTCCTGAGATTAAGCTCGAACGGGCCCGAGGCTAAAATCTCGCTTGCGACCACGCCGCCGGAAAGCCGCCTGAAAAGTGCGTCGACGCGGGCGACAAGCTCGACCACGGAAAACGGCTTAGTTATATAGTCGTCGGCACCGATCATAAGCCCGGTGACCTTATCGCTCTCCTGGCCTTTGGCCGTAAGCATAATTATTCCCATTGTAAGACCCTGCGCGCGAATCCTGCGGCAAACCTCGTAACCGTCGATGTCGGGCAGCATAAGATCTATTACCGCGATCGAAATATCGCGGTTCTTTTTTATAAGCTCGAGCGACTCGCCGCCGTTCGCCGCTTCAAGAACTTCATAGCCTGCGCGTTCAAGGTTAAGAACGATAAAGCTTCTGATAGAGTCTTCGTCCTCAAGAACCAGCAGTTTTCTAATCATGGCAAGCTCCAAATGTCGCGCTCAGAATAAAACGCAGCGCGTGCCGCTCTTTCGGCGAACGGCATGCCGAAATCAATAGGTGTCCGAATCCCATTCCTCGGGAATAATCCGAAAAAGCTTTTCGAGCTCGGATTCGGTGACGGAAAGCTCCTGTCCGGATGCTTCCTTTGGAATAACCGCGGCATAAGAAGCCGTCGCACCAGATCCCAGGTAGATAAAGCCGACGGACTTTGCCTGAGCGTTGCGGTCGTCACCCGTAAAAGTATAGATCTTCAGAATAGGAACGGATTTGCCGCCTTTTATATATATACTGAACGTTGTGTACCGCACGCTGGGAGAATTACTCTTAGATACCGTAATTTTCCCGGCCCAGCCGTCCTTCATTATCAGGTACCATTCCTCGGCAAAGTTGTGATATGTCCTGAATAAGCTTTTATACGAACCGTCCGAGGAATATTTGTTCCAGAGCAGACTCCACTGCGCGTCCGGAAGATCCGGATTTTTATACCCCGGGAGAAGCTCGGGAACGGGGATTTCAATTATCCTGTCGGAGTCGACGTCGGTGCAGTTTACAGAAAGCTTGCGGACGGTTTCCTCGCCGGAACCCGTGGCGTCTGACAGCGACAGGTTATATAAATCCTGACCCTTTTTGACGAGTATGTCGGATACGAGCCCTTTGCCTGAAAGCCTGCTGTCTATGAAAACCGCGCGCGAGCCGTCCGAGAGCCCGCCGGTCACGATACGGTCGATTGCCGCCGCCTCCTTTGAAAGCGGCGTTTCGCTGGCCATTTTGAGGGTATCGTTCTGAAACAGATACAGTTTCGCGGCAAAACGGTTCGTTTTGGCTTCCTTTACAACGGTAACGATTTCATCCGTTCCGTCCTGGTCTATATCGTCTATAAGCAGATTTGAATAGTCCGAATCAAGCATGGCCCTCAGACGGCCGTTTTCATAGCTGTATACGGTCATTCCGAGCTCGGAAGCCCCGAGCCTCCACGAGACCAGTATGCTGCGGCCGCCGCCCGAATCCGAGCGCGGGTAAGAGATGGATTCAATGCTGTCGCCGTGTCCCTCGATATAGCCGACCTCGGAGTATGAACCGCCGTCTTTTTTATGGACGTAAACGCGGAACTGGCCTGAGGAATCCGAGAGCCTGAAGAGGGAAATAGCCTCCGCTTCGCCGTCTCCGTCAAGATCGACAAGCTGGATCGGCGCCTGATTTTTGCCGCTGACAGGCGAAGTCAGCCCGGCACCAGACTGCCCGATTTTATCGAGGTTCTTCTGAAGAGCCAG
>JAUZPW010000341.1 GCA_030705725.1 Bacillota bacterium | reverse complement strand
GGTTACCGGGACAAACGGAAAAACGACTGTCGCGAGGCTTATAAACCATACCCTGACTTTATCCGGCAAAACCGTCGGATTAACCTGCACGAGCGGGACATATGTCGGAGGAAAGCTTGTTTGCCGCGGAGATAATTCCGGGCCCAGAAGCGCCAGGGCAATTTTGTCAAACAAGACGATCGACGCCGCAGTGCTAGAAACAGCGAGAGGCGGTATCGTTCGAGAGGGGCTTGGTTACGACCTCGCTGATATAGGCGTAATTACCAATATTTCGGAGGACCATCTGGGCATAGACGGCGTAAACACTCTCGAAGACCTTGTTTTTGTAAAGACACTTGTCGCGGAGGCTGTAAAGAAAAACGGCTTTGCAGTGTTAAATGCAGACGACAAAGCTACTCCCGAGGTGCTAAAACGCGTAAAATCCAAAGCTATCCTGTTTCATAAGGATGCTCAAACTGAAAAAATATATGAATCTCCGGATTTTGTCCATGTATACACTGCAAACGGCTGGTTACGGATCAGAGACGGCGTGTCCCAAACGGACGTTATCCGGGTGGATATGATTCCTATAACCTGCGGCGGACGGATCGAATGCAATATCGAAAACGCGCTTGCCGCTACGGCGGCGCTTTACGGGTTGGGTACCGGCATCAGCGATATTGCGGAAGGTCTTAAGAGCTTTAATGACAACTCCGGGAGATTTTCGGTATACGAGCTGAACGGGGTCAGGGTTATGCTGGACTACGGCCATAACCCCACTGGTTTCGTACAGGTTATAAAAACGCTCGGCAAATTTGAGTATAACCGGCTTATCGGAGTTATCGGAATGCCGGGAGACCGCACCGATTCTCTGATAAAAGAAGGAGCCCGAATCTGCGCAGGCGCTTTTGACAGCATTATATTGAAAGAGGATTTTGACCTGCGGGGGAGAAAGGACGGCGAAGTTGCGAGGCTTATGCGGGATTCGATAACCGAATCCGGTTATGACATAAGCCGCCTTAAAACAGAGCTTGATGAAGCGAAGGCACTGGAGCTTGCTTTATCGGAGGCGGAAAAAGGAGATCTGATCGTAGTTTTCTATGAAAAGCTTGAGCCTTTACAGCAGTATCTTATTAGCCTCGGCGCGAAAACAGGAGCATTACAGCCAAATTCATATGTATTTGGTTCCGTGAAGGAGGGTCTTGTATGGCAAGGAAGGTAACGGTTGACGGAAATCAGGCAGCGGCGCACGCGGCGTACGCTTTCACCGAAGTAGCGGCAATTTATCCTATTACCCCATCGTCTACAATGGCGGAGCTGACTGACGAGTGGTCCGCGAAGGGCAGGGAAAACCTTCTCGGACAGCGCGTAAAAATCGTCGAAATGCAGTCGGAGGCCGGCGCAGCGGGAGCTATGCACGGCTCGCTCGAAGCCGGAGCGCTATCCACTACGTTTACGGCTTCCCAGGGACTATTGCTGATGATACCGAATATCTATAAGATGGTCGGCGAGCTTCTGCCGGGAGTATTTCATGTTTCAGCGCGCGCTTTAGCAACACATGCGCTGTCGATTTTCGGTGACCACCAGGACGTTATGGCCTGCCGTCAGACGGGCGCCATAATGCTGGCCTCGGCAAACGCGCAGGAGGCGCAGGATTTGGGATGCGCGGCTCATTTATCCGCGATAGAGGCAAGACTGCCAGCAATTCATTTTTTTGACGGGTTTAGAACCTCGCATGAATACAGGAATATCGAAGAGATAGATTACAGCGAACTAAACGGAATATTGAACCGCAGCGCCGTCAAAAATTTCAGAAATCAAGCGTTGAACCCCATAAACCCGAAGGTAAAAGGAACTGCCCAGAATCCGGATATTTACTTTCAGGGCAGGGAAGCTCAGAATCCATTTTTTAACGGCGCTCCCGATATTGTATATGAGAATATGAAAAAAATCGGGCAGATCACCTCGCGTCAGTACAGACCGTTCGACTACTATGGAGCGCCCGACGCCGACCGCGTTATAGTCGCGATGGGTTCTGTGTGCGAAACCGTTATGGAAACG
>JAUZPW010000340.1 GCA_030705725.1 Bacillota bacterium | reverse complement strand
TTGTCAGCTCCTCTGCCTTCAGTATTTGTCATTATTCAGTTGTCAATGTCTACATTCATATTATAACATCTTTCCTGAAACAAAAATAAACAAATCGTTAATTTTTTAAAGGTCCGGTTTTCTCTCCGTTTATGTTCGCGCCGTTTAATCCGGCTGCAACCATGTTTATATAATTGCCCGTGCCGAGCCAAATAAAATTAATAACCTGCTCGGTCATGTAGCTAGACGGGTATTTGTAATCCTCGTCTATCCACCAGGTTATAACCCCGAAATACATGGAAACGATCATTTCAAGCAGCAGATCGCTCGGAATAGGCAAGCTGTCAAGCGAATAGCCCATATTCTTGAAATTATCGTAAATTTTATTTTTTGTCAGCTGCTCGATTTTTTTTACCAGTCTGTAATTGTTGAGAAGGCTTAATGCCGTTTTATAAAGCTTCCGGTTGCTGTCGATTTTGTCGAAAACGCCTTTAACGACCTGCGTGTATATTTCAATCCCCGATATGCCGGAATGCGGCTCGGGGCCCGCAAACCTGCTTATCTCAAAAACGGCTTCGTCAATTATCCTGTCGATGATTTTGTCCATAAGATCGTACTTATCCGTGTAATGCGAGTAAAAAGTAGAACGGTTTATCACGGCTCTTTCGACAATATCGCTTACTGTTAAAGCCTCAAAGCCTTTTTCGTCGACAAGCGTTAAAAATGCGTCGCGGATCAGTTTTTCCGTTTTTATTACGCGAAGGTCCGAGGCTTTAGCCATACCCGCCGCCCTCTTTCAATAAAGCTCCGACTTATCCGACAAAAATATATATTGTATCGTTTATCCGTCAACTGCGCAACTGTTATCGGTTGAATTTATATTAAAATATCCTTATACTACTGTCAACATAAAAGAAAGGTCTTCCTGAATGAGCTTTATCGTTTTTAACGAAGTAAGACGTGATTATATCGTCGGCGAGAACGTTATCAAGGCGCTCGACGGCGTGAGCTTTACTGTCGATCACGGCACGTTTAACGTCGTACTCGGGCAGAGCGGCGCCGGAAAGACGACGGTGCTTAATCTTCTCGGCGGGATGGATTCGCCGACCGGCGGCAAAATCACGGTGGACGGCGAGGATATTACCGGGCTTAACGAACGCGCCCTGACGGCTTACCGCAGGAATAAGGTTGGCTTCGTTTTCCAGTTTTACAATCTGGTTCCCAACCTCACGGCATATGAAAACGTCGAGCTCGGCAGAGAAATCTGCGAAAACGGGCTGGATTCAAAAGATATGCTCCGAAAAGTCGGCCTGTCTGAAAGAATTGATAATTTCCCGAGCCAGATGTCCGGCGGCGAGCAGCAGCGCGTCTCTATAGCCAGGGCGCTTGCCAAAAACCCAAAGCTTCTGCTTTGCGACGAGCCGACGGGCGCGCTCGACTCCGAAACCGGCCGAAAGGTATTGAAGCTCATCCGCGATGTGGCGAAGGACCTCTCTAAAACCGTCGTGGTAGTCACTCATAACGCGCAGATCGCCGAGATGGCGGATACCGTGATACATATGAAGGACGGCAGAATCGCCGCCGTACGCAGAAACGAAAGGCCCAAGGACGTCGGGGAAATCGTATGGTAGCGAAGGCGCTCAATATAAAAGCCGTCCGCGACATGATAAAATCAAAAGCCCAGTTTTTATCGATTTTCGCAATGGCGGCGCTTACGATCCTGATAGTGTCGGGCCTCGACAGCCTCTGGAAAACCATCGGGGATGAAACCCGGTCGATGTATGCCGCGACGAATATCTCGGACCTTTGGGTCACGGCGCCCGACCCTTCGGAAATAGATATGTGGGGCGTTAAAAGGATCAGCGGAGTTAAATCCGCCGAAAAGCGCTTTGTCGCAAACGCCGAAGCCGGCCTTGAAGGCAAACCGGCCCTGCGTCTTTACGCCATGCCCGATAAAAACACGCTCGATACACCAAAAATCGTTAAAGGCGGCTTGAAAAGCCGGGGCGGCGCCGTGCTGGACGTGAATTTCGCCGCGGCAAACGGAATAAACATCGGCGATA
>JAUZPW010000034.1 GCA_030705725.1 Bacillota bacterium | reverse complement strand
CTTAATAAACTTGTCTGTAAGCTCCATTACGTTTTCCGAGGCTTTGGGGTCTAGCGCCGCAGTGTGTTCGTCAAGCACAAGAAGCTCGATCGGCGTCATCGTCGATATAAGAAGCGACAATGCCTGCCTCTGGCCTCCGGAAAGCGAGCCCACCTCAAGATTTATTTTGTTCTCCAGTCCGAGCCCCAAAAGCTCAAGCTGAGTCTTGTAATAATCTGTTCTTGATTTCAGGACGCCTTTACTAAGCCCGTAAGGCTTGCCCTTATTGTCTGCAAGCGCCATATTTTCAAGAACAGTAAGATTAGGGCACGTTCCCTTTGAAGGGTCCTGAAATACCCTTCCTATAAACGGGGAGCGTTCATGTTCTGACAGCTTTGTAATATTCCGTCCTTTAAGGAATATGCTTCCGTCGTCTAAGTTCATGTTTCCGCAGAGCAGGTTTAATAGGGTGGTTTTTCCCGAGCCGTTGCTTCCCACAACAGACAAAAAGTCATTTTTCCTAAGCTCAAGGCTAAATCCGGTGAAAAGCGACACTTCGTTTACGGAGCCCCGGTTAAATGTTTTATGTATATCAGTAAACCGCAAAAGCGGCTCTTCTTTACAGCTTGATTGTGGCATTCTGGCGCCGCCTTTCTTTTGAAAACATATTGTTTGCGTAAAGAGCGGCGGTGAAAATCACTGCCATTAATAGCTTAAGGTAATTTGTCGGCAGCCCCAGCATCATCGCGACTGAAAGGCAAGCTTTATAAACCGCCGCTCCGAGAACCGCCATGGTTGTGGGCTTTAAGAATTTCACCCGCTTAAAAATCGTCGTGCCGATGATGACCGACGCCAGCGCCATAACGACCATGCCGGTACCGCTGGTAATATCCGCCGATTCCGACTGCTGGCTTAACACGCTGCCCGCGAGTGCGGTGCAGCCGTTTCCTATCGCGAGCCCCATAATCTTTATTTTCCCCGGATCAACAGCAAGCGAAGTCAAAAACTGCGGATTGTCCCCTGCAGAGCGAAGAAGCAGCCCCGTTTTGGTTTTAAGGAACCAGTCAAGTGCGAGCTTCACAATCAAAACGCATAAAAAAGCAATAACGGCGATTCTGTGTAAGCGCAGGCCTTTTGGGAAAAGCGAAGCGAAACCCGACGTGAAAACAGTAGGCTTATTATAGTACGGCAGCACCGCGCTGCCGTTTGTAATAACGAGGTTGACAGACCACATAGCGGTCATCGTGAGTATTCCGGAAAGAAGATCGGTAATTTTCAGCCTTACATGCAAAAGCCCCGTGACTGCGCCCGCAGCCGATCCGCATAAAAAAGCCGCCAGGCATGCGAGATACGGGTTTGCTCCAGATGCGATGAGCGCCGCCGTAACGCACGCTCCCAGGGGGAACGTACCGTCGACCGACAGATCGGGGAAATCCAGTATTTTATAGGTTATATAAACCCCCATGGCCATAATCCCGTATATAAGGCCCTCCTCGAGCACATTCTCAAGAAGGCCGAAAAATACCGACATCAAAATACCCGCTTTCAGTAATTAGTTGCGCGCAGCCTGATTATATCACAATCTTAAGCCGATTTAATCATGAACCCGACTTTACCGCCTCCGCGTTAGAATAATCGGACGGAAGCGCCAGGCTGAGCGCTTTCATAACCTTTTCGTTATAAACCGGGGTGCACGTTGAAAAGGTTTTAACAGCGAGGGTGTTTATGTCCGCCTTGCCCGTCAGAACCTTTGCCGCCATACGTCCCGTCTCGCGCCCGAGCTCGACATAATCTATGCTTTCCGAAGCGAGGCATCCGTTTTTAACCTGTTCCACCTCAGAGCCGAAAACGGGAATCCCAGCTGCGTTGGCCTCGTGCAAAACCGTGCTTAAATTATCCACAACGTTGTTGTCCGTAAAATTGTTGATGCAGTCCGCGCCCTTAGCGACCACAGACGCCGCCGCCGTGGCGACCTCCGAAGCGTTCGTTACCCCGACCGCCTCAATCTCGAAGCCGTAATTTGGCGCAATCTTCTTAATCTGCTCGAGCTGGCTTACCGAGTTAGCCTCGCTTGTCGTGTAGATAATCCCGATTTTTTTGGCGTCCTTTAAGAAAGCGCGGATCATCTTAAGCTGAGCTTCGAGGTTCAGTACGTCCGACGTACCCGTGCAGCCGGTGCCGGGGGCCTCGAGCGACTTGACTAACCCCGCGGCCAGCGGATCGCTGACCGCCGAAAAAATAACGGGGATTTCTTTTTCCTTCGCGGCGCTGTATGCCGACATGGCGGCGGGCGTAGCAATACCCATAATAAGGTTTACGTTTGCGGTCGCCATATTTTTAGCCTGCATATCGCCGTTTGCCTTGTCTCCCTGAGCGTTCTGGAAATTTATCGTAATATTCTCGCCCTCTTTAAGTCCGCTTTCGTTAAGGCCCTCCAGAAAGCCCTTGTAAATGTTGTCGAGAGAAGGATGCGTGGCATACTGAATAACGCCTATCTTATATGTCTTCTGCTCCTGCCCTGAGGCGGCGGTTTTTCCCCCGCAGGCCGCAAGTCCCAGCGTTAAAGCGGCAGCGAGTATAACTGAAATAATTTTTTTCATTTTCTTATCCTCCTGATATAATTCATAATAAAAAAAGCTCTTGTCTCTGTAAAAACAGGGACAAGAGCTAAATTAACTCCTGCGGTACCACCCAAATTAGCGCCTAAGCGCTCGACTCAAAAACGCACCCACATGCGCCGCCATGCTTTAACGGGAAGGCATCCCCGTCGGCAACTACTGAGGCTTCCGCCTTTTCGGGCCGCTCTCATGAGCCCATTCGGTAAAACGCCCGCTCCCGCAATCACACCCTCTGCGGTTCTCTGATAACCGGCTTTTTTACCTACTAATCTCAATCAAAGATTATCAATATTAAAAACTTACCATAGTATATTCCGTCGTCCGTTAAATGTCAAGACTTTATTTGATTTTGCCGGCTGAGATTCAATTACCGGTGCTAAAGTGCTCTCCGATAACCCGGATAAGCGCTTCGCAAATCCCGTCGACCGACTTTCTCATTTCAGGCGTCATAGGGCAGTCGAACCCGATGTCCTTGTACTGTATTCCAAGCAGAATAACCTCGGCCCCAGTTTCTCCCCGGAGATAGTCGATCATTACCTTAAGCGGCAGCATGTGCGAGCAGTAAGTGGGGCCGCCTACGTCAACCGGATCGATTTCCGTAAGCGTTCCGGGCTCAAGCCCAAGATCGGCAGCGTCTATTATAAGAAGATGCGTCGGGTTGAAGCTCTTTATTTTTCCGCTGAAATTCTCGGGCGCGATCTCGCCCGCATAAAACCTGACGTTCTCATACTCCCCAGGCTTAAAAACTTTTCCGAGCCTCTCGACAATGAAAATTCCGGCGGCATCGTCCGCTCTGAGGGTAGAACCCGCACCGAGCACCGCAAGCTTACTGAACCCTCTGAGCTTACCGTTCAGTATTTCGTAAAACGTCATCTGTTATATATCAACTTTCAGCGTTTTGCGGTCAAGGCTGGCGAGCTCGAAATTCTCGGTGTTTTCCAAAGCTTTTCTCGGGCATGAATCAACGCACTGTCCGCAGAAAATACATTGGTCCATCAAAACGACAGCCTTAAAACGTTTTTCCTCTGTATTCTCAAGCTTTTCGATAGCGATAGCTCCGGTCGGGCATATACGCTGGCACAGCTTGCAGCCCACGCATTTCTCCTGGTCAAATTTAAGCGCTCCTCTGAAGTGCTCCGGCACGTTAGCATGTACGTAAGGATATAATACTGTGTCCGGCTTTTTGACAAGCATGCTGATTAAATAAGGAATCATTCTCCCGGCCGATTTCATGATACCAGCACCCCTCTTACCAAAAGATCAATAAGTACCTGTAAAAGCGAAAGCGGAGCAAGGATTCTCCAGCAGAAACCAACCATCTGATCAATCCTGAGCCTCGCAAGCGCCGTGCGCATAAGAGCAAGCAAAAATACGACTATGAAAACTTTAATGAGAAACAAAATAAACCCGAAAACCGGACTTGCCGGAATAAAAAACGGTAAAAACACCGCCGCGATAAGCGCCGACGCCACAACAAGCTCGGCGTCGATCGTCATCCTGAAAAGCGCCAAAAACCTGCCGCTGTATTCGGTGAACGTACCGCCCACTATTTCCGTTTCGGCGTCCGGTATGTCGAAAGGCACCCTTTCAAGCTTGCCCTGCGTTGCGAAAACGGCGACTATAAGTCCGGGCAGGTTGCATAAGGCAAGCGCCGGATTGCTGCTGTAAAACTCGGTTATACCGCTTACGGACCATGTCCCCGCGAGCATCGCGGGCCCTAAAAGCGACATATAAAGCGGCACTTCATATGCAAAGAACTGCGTCATTGCCCTTATGCAGCCGATCTCCGCGTAAAGCGAGGATGAAAACCAGCCCGCCAGAAAGAATGTAAGCGTCGGTATCGTCAAAAAATACAATATGACTATAAGATCGCTGTCAAAGGGAAAAAGAGAAGTCTTTCCCCAAATCGGAATATACAGAAACGCCGCAGCCGTCGCAGCCATCGCGAAAGACGGAATTGCCCTGAAAAGCCTGGACTCGGCTTCACGCGGCACGACGGTCTCCTTTGCCGCAAGCTTTATCAGATCCGCGAGCGGCTGGTACCAGGGAGGCCCGACGCGGTTTTGAAGCCTCGCGTAAAGCTTCCTGTCGATAAATTCAAAAGCAAGAGACAAAAACCCCAGAAAGAGGAACCCAGGAAATATCAAAATATAAAAAAGCGCAAGGCCCACGGCTATCTTTCTTCCTTCCCGATTGAAGTGTTTCTGAAATCCACGCCGCGCTTTGCATAAAAATCAATGCTGTACCTGCGCAGGCCGTCCCAGTCGAATTTTTTCTCGCCCCCGGTCTTAAGGTCCGTGACCTTAACCATCCTGTCGGTGCACGAGAAGCAGGGGTCAATAGCCGCAATTACGATCGGGACGTCGGCTAAGTATCCGCCCTCTATCATATGCGTGATCGCGGCGAGATTCGCCAGCGTTGGCGCGCGGACTTTCACGCGCTCAGGCATATCGGTTCCGTTTGCCTTTACATAGTGCAGATCCTCGCCCCTCGGCGCTTCATAGCGCGACATCGCCTCGCCGGCCGGTACCTTGCCGGGCACCTTAACTGAAATCGATCCGTCGGGCATTTCTTTTAATACCTGACGGCAGATTTTATAACTTTCCATAAGTTCCAGCACTCTGACGACCGTGCGTCCGAAAACGTCCGCGTGTTCGTCCGTCGCTACCTTGAAATCAAGATTGGCATAAGCCGCGTAAGGATCGTCCTTCCTGACGTCCCGGGCTACCCCGGACGCCCTCAGCACGGGGCCGACCGCGCCCAGCCTAAGCCCGTCCTCGTTCGACAGCTTGCCGACTCCCGACAGCCTCGATATAATCGTGACCTCCTCGGTCGCGACTTTTGTATAATATTTCGTGCGCTCCTCGAGAACGTCGAGCGCTTTGAGCACTTCTTCCGCCTGCTCCGGGGTAATATCCCGGCGCACGCCGCCTATTGTGTTCATTCCGTAGTTAACCCGGTTTCCGGTAAGCATCTCCAGAATATCCATGACGACCTCGCGGTCCTTCCAGGAGCACATGAAAAGCGTCATAAAGCCTATTTCATGCCCTGCGATGCCGAGCCAGAGAAGATGGCTGTGTATACGTTCGAGCTCGCCGATAAGCGTGCGGATATAAAGCGCCCTCTCCGGCACCCTGACTCCCGCGATTTGCTCCACGGTCTGCACGTAGCAGGTCGAGTGCGAATGCGAGCATATGCCGCAGATCCGCTCCAAAAGGTATATATTTTGTATATAAGTCCTGCTTTCGCAGGCTTTTTCCATGCCCCTGTGGTTGTAGCCAAGCGCCACGGTCGCCGCCGCGACGCGTTCGCCCTGCAAAAGCAGGTTAAAGCTCTCCGGCTCCTCAAGCGCGGGATGCTGCGGGCCTAAAGGTATCTCAATTTTTCCCATCCGGGCCTTCCTCCTTTGCGGTTTTGTCCGGCTTCCAGTCTTTTCTCAGCGGAAACTGCCCCGCCGGCCAGTTATCCGGCAGCGGATACTGCCTGCCCTCTGGCAGCCCCGAAACCTTGACTCCGAGCATGCCTTCAAGCTCGCGTTCGTAAAAAACCGCCCCGTTATAAACCGGCAAAACCGAGCTTATAACCGGGTTTTCCTTCTGCGCCTTAAGCTCAAGGTTTAAAACAATGCCGTCGTCATTTGAAATATGGTATATAAATTCAAAGCAGGAAGCCGAATCCATGCCCGTAATGGTGCATAAATGTTTAAACCCAAGCTCTTTCGCCGCGAATTTTATAACGTCCATAAATATTTCCTGCGGCACTTCAAGGTATATCCTGCGCTCCGCCGGAATCAGGCCGGCTCCCTCGAGGCTTATAAACCTCTTTGCAATTTCCTGCAGTATCGAAGCTTCTTTTTCCATAATTCTATCACCCCAGTCAGTCTTTAAGGCTGCCGAGCAGCTTTACAACCCCGTCGATAATTGCCTCGGGCTTAACGGGGCAGCCGGGTATATAAGCGTTAACGGGTATTGCGGTGTCAACGCCGCCCTCCACGCAGTAGCAGCCGTTAAACACGCCCGCCGAGCAGGCGCAGGTTCCGACCGCTATAACGAACTTCGGCTCCATCATCTGCTCGTAAATCGTTATGAGCCGTTCTCTTTGCTGAATCGTGACAGGTCCCGAACAGACAAGCACGTCCGCGTGTCTCGGCGAGCCCTTAAGCTGGACTCCGAAGCGCTCCACATCGTACCTCGGCGTCAGCGCCGCCAGAACCTCAATATCGCAGGCGTTGCAGGCGCCGGAGTTAAAGTGGATAATCCACGGAGATTTAAGCCTTGCCCAGTTTATTATTCTGTCTACAATCATACCCTACCTCCTGAAAAGCGTAAAAAGCGAAATCACCGTGACCGCAAGGTAAAGCGCGGACATAAGGGATAATCCCGACGGGTCGGTGACGACGATCAGGACGACGACGTGCATGATCGTAAAGAAGAATGCGAATTCGAAAAACTGCGAATATTCAGGCTGTCCCTGATTTTCCGGCATAATTTCGCCGCAGGCATAGGATTGCGTCTTGCCTGCCGATTCCGTTCCCTTAGCGGCTATTTTTTTGAAAAATGTTGAAAGCAGAAATAGTATAGCCAGATAAATAATAAAAACAACCGGCGGCAGTAAAAGTATATCAGTCATTTTCTTATCCCTTCAGGTTATTTAAGAACCCTGTGTTAAGCGTATCGTTTTTCCTGTAAGCGCCGAGTATAATCCCGGTCGCTATTGCGAGAAGCACAACCTCGATAACGATAATCGTTATGACGTAAGCCTGCGCCGCCGCCATGCGTCCTGTAACATAGCCGATGGCGATCAGAAGCAGGGTAACCCCTTTAGTCAGGATCTCAACGGAAATAAGGATGCGCATAAGGTTGCGGGTCATAAGCAGGCTGTATACGCCGATTGTAAAAAGGAGTATAACGGCGATGATAAACGAGGCAAAAAGTATACTCATTCCTTATCACTCTCCCTGAAAAATACCATAACTCCGTAAACGCCGATCAGCATAATAACCGCCTGTCCGATAAGGTCTACCTGCCGTTTGTTCCAGAGAATATTCTGAACGGTATCTCCCTGCGCCGAAGCGGCGAACGGAAGCGTCGCGTCGATATGCGGCCAGAAGAAGAAAAGCGCCGCCGCAAATACCACGATGAGGATAGCCGGAAGCGAGGCAAACCGCTTGTTTCTTTCCCTTCTCTTTTCCGCCAGCTCCTCTTTCGACATTATTTTAGTCATACTGACGGCGCTTATAAAAATAACCGTTATAAGCCCCGCGCAGACGGAAAGCTCAAAAGCTGCCGCAAGCGCCGCCCCAAGCCGGAACATAATAACCGAAAGAATTGCGCTCGTTACGGCCAACGCGATTCCCGCCTTGACGAGAACGCTTATCTGCACGCAGACGACCGCCGAAACAATAAGCGCGAGAAGCAATATTACAATAATAAAAAAACTGCCCAAAGCGCAACCACCTTTTCCGTTTTCATATCTTGCC
Source organism: Bacillota bacterium (assembly GCA_030705725.1). GTDB lineage: Bacteria > Bacillota > Clostridia > Oscillospirales > Butyricicoccaceae > UBA6114. The sequence continues at coordinate 1,963 of JAUZPW010000034.1, read as the reverse complement.
GATACTGTTCATGTAAATAAGCGCAAGAGGGAACAGTATACCGGCTGCAACGTTAATAACCGAAAGCAGAATCTCGGCTCCCAAAATTCCGCCGCCCGCTTCCCTGACATTTTCGAGCGTTTCGGGCACCTTGCCGAAGAAGACTTTCTTCTGCATAATAAGAAAATATGAGAGCGTCAGGATGCCGGCCGCAAGCGCTGTTACCGCCACCGGAGCCGATACCTTCCATAAGGCGACTATTATAAGAAGCTTGCTCCAGAATCCCGAAAGCGGCGGAATTCCGGCCGTTGACAAAAACGCCAGCAGCGAGCTTATTCCCGTAACCGGCATTTTTTGGGCAAGCCCGCCCATTTTATCCATGTCCCTCGTCCCCGTTTGCATTTCGATCGCGGCGGTATCCACAAAGAGCAGGGATTTGAACGTCGAATGGTTAAAGAAATGGAATAAGGCTCCGGCAAGCCCGAGCGCGGAACCCGATCCGATTCCGAGCATAATGTAGCCTATCTGGCTTATGCTCGAATAGGCGAGCATCCTTTTCATATCTTTCTGCCCGATGGCCGCAAGCGCGCCCATAATAACGGATAAAAGCCCAAGAGAAATCAAAACGTTGCACACCGCGGCATTATTCAAAAATACGTTCCTCGTAATCCTTATAACGGCGTAAACGCCCGAAACCTTCGTTACAATTCCGGCAAGTAAAACCGAAACCGGAGCAGGTGCGGGCGAATATGTGTCCAAAACCCAGGAATGAAACGGAACGACGCCCGATTTGATAAGAAGCCCCGCCGTGTAAAGGATAAAAGCGGTAAGCAGCCCGTATGGATAATTCCCGTTTAATCCGGCTATAAAGCTCGAAACGCCTATAAAACTCGTATCTCCCGCGTAATAGAAAAACAGAGCGACCGACGTCATCATGAGCACGGTGGCTATGGCCGACATCAGGTAATACTTAAAAGCGCCCTCAAGCTCGTCTCTGCCGCGGTTTATTCCGATAAGCACAAAGGATGCGGCGGACGTCGCTTCGATGAAAACGTAAAGGCTGAATAAGTCCGTAACCATGGCAAGCCCGTTCATGCCGATTGTAATCATCAAGAGCATGTTTATAAAATTGAATGTTCCACTCTTGAGCGTCGCATTCGAAACGATAAGCGAAACAAAAACCGTAAGGCCGATCGTAAAAAGAACCACGGCGCTTACCGTGTCGATCGAAAGCTTTTCGATAAACCGCAGGCTGTAAATGGTGCCGCCGCGCAGGCTTAAATCAATGCATACTGCCGAAACCCCGATCTGAAAAAGTGAAACTGCAGCGGCAGTATAAAGCGCCAGTTTTTCGTTTATCCATTTGTAAGCCAGATTCAGGGCTAAAACCGCCGCAAGCGGAACCCCTATGAAAAGAAGAGGCACAGAATCTTCCTCCTAAAAAGTATTGTCAGACCGAAACCGCAAAAATCGCGGTAACAAGCGCAATTCCAAGAAGCACCCACGAAATGTAAACAGCCTGATTTCCGTTGTGTGCTTTTCTTATGGATTTGGACAGGGCGCTTACCGCCGAAACGAGATATTTATCGTAAAAACGGTTTATCGCGTCGTTTATGTAAAGAGCCGCGGCGGCGTAACACCTGATAACATATCCGCCCAGATGGTACGGGTCGAACCTTTTTTTCTCAGCCTGACCGTAAATTCCGTGAAGAACCGGAGCATAGTGGAAGTGGTCGGCCGCGCTTAAGCCGTTTCCTGTTTTCCTAAACCCGTAATAATGATCGAGCACGGCAAGCGCCAGCACACAGACGGAAATGACGGTGAGCAGCGGACTTGCCCCTTCCGTTTTCGCTCCGCCCGCAAGCGCGGTTCCAAGCAGTCTTGCGGTGACGAACCGGCTTCCGAACCCGAGCGCGAGACATGAAACCGCCAGAAAGATCATAGGCAGCAGCATAGGCAAAGGAGCTTCGCATACTTTTTCGGT
>JAUZPW010000339.1 GCA_030705725.1 Bacillota bacterium | reverse complement strand
TACCGATCTAGGCGTATCGCAGAACGGCGGGCGCGTTTTCGAACGGAACCCCGGCGGAGCGGTCGCAAACGTGGCGTGCGGGGCAAGAAAGCTCGGTCTTAAGACCGCTTTCATCGGCAAAGTGGGAAACGACATGCACGGACGTTTTTTAAGGGACACGTTAAGGTCGATAGGCGTCGGCGTGGATAACCTTATTTTGGCGGACGACGTTTTTACAACTCTGGCTTTCGTTTCCCTTTCCGAAAACGGAGAGCGCGAATTCTCCTTCGCGCGCAAACCCGGCGCCGATACCTGCCTTCGGGCAGACGAAATCGACGAAGTCCTGCTCAAAAGCACAAAGGCGCTTCACGTCGGCTCCCTTTCGATGACCGACGAGCCTTCGAGAAGCGCGACTTTAAGCGCCGTAAAAACGGCAAAAAACAGCGGAGCGCTTATTTCGTACGACCCGAATTACCGCGCTCCGCTATGGAAAAACGTTGATGAAGCCGTATTCAATATGCGTTCCCTGCTTGAATATGCCGACCTGATAAAAATATCAGAGGAGGAAACTGAGCTTTTGACGGACTTCGCCGCTCCCGAAAAAGCCCTTGACTTTCTTCTTGAAAACGGGGCCGTCTGCGCCGCCGTAACGCTCGGGAAAAACGGCGCTTTGGCCGGGTATAAAAAACTGCGGGTGTCTGTCCCGACGTTTATAAGCTCAAACGTAGTCGACACCACCGGCGCGGGCGACGCGTTCTGGGCGGCGTTTCTAAGTCTTGTATTGAAGCGAGGCCTAAAAGAAGACCTAACCGAGGGCCGGCTTATTGAATTCGTCCGCTACGCAAATGCGGCCGCGTCCTTTTGCGTCGGCAGGCACGGAGCTATCCCCGCTCTGCCCGAAGCACACGACGTGGAAGAAATCCTTAAGCGTTGCCGTTAGCTTCTCCGGGCGCATGGCGCTAAGTCTTTTTATTAAACTCATGCCTGCATTTTACGCATGTGACCTTGACCTTGCCCTTTCCCCTGGGAACGCGCAGATTGGCGTGGCATTTCGGGCACTTGAAATATTTATAGGTTTTTCTGTCCCTGTAACGGTTTCTTGTTGTCAAAAACCAGGAATATAAGGGGCTCGTAAGCATCGTGAACCGGTAATTCTCCATGCTTCGCTTTGAAACGTTTCTCGAAAGCATCCTGAAAACGCCCGCCGCCAAAAAAGCATATCCGGCCAAAGCCAGCGGAGGCGCGTTAAAAACCTTTGTAAAGTAAAGGAACAGAAGGGATAAAATAAACAAAACCATATTCAGCTGATCTGCGCCGTATCTTCCCTCCATAAATTTCCTGAACCAATTCATAAATCCGCTCCCCAAGCAATCATCAATTTCAATTACCCTTATTATACCTCATTCTTCCTCCGTGTGTAACACCGGATAAAAATTATTCTTTGGCATATGCCTTGATTTTGACATTAAGTTTTTCTTTTTTTAGGCCAACCTCGATGTGTTTTATATTTTTACTATATTTTTTGTAAATTTTAATTTCATTTAATGTTTTTTTCTTTTTGATAAAAACGTATGTTTCCTTGGTTAAAGGTATTCTTATAGTCTTTTTGATGCCGTCTGTTTCTTTCTTAACGACTAAATCTTCAACTTTTATGGGAAGAGTTAATGTTATATATCGGGTATAAATATCACGCCGTATATCTGCCTCTCCTCTTTTAACGCGGATCTTTCTAAGATCCATTTTTTCTTCCTTCAGCTGGATTTTTTTATTCATTGACCCTCCGGTTTTTTAATAAGCAGCACCCCCGTTACGGGGGTGCTTAAAACGTAGCCTGCTACCTGTCGGCATTTTCCTTTACTATTCTGGAATCTCCGTCAGAGTGAATTCTGGCTTCTTCTTTTTTTAAGGTTTCGTTTATCTGCTTTTCTTCTTCAAAAGAGTGTTTACGGGCAGTTACTTCCCCCGTTATCACCGTGTGTTTTCCCACCGAAACATCTTCATCCATAACCGGGATATGAATTTTATCTTCATCTGTAATGGGAGAGTCGCTAAGCTCGTTATTCAGTTCT
>JAUZPW010000338.1 GCA_030705725.1 Bacillota bacterium | reverse complement strand
CCCGCCGTAAAGCATGCCCGGCAGCGTCATATCGTCCGTGTAAACGCCGGTTCCGAGTACTTTTTCCCTTACGTCGATCCTGTGCGCCCTCTGTCCGACGCCGCTTATCTCCTCGGCCTTGGGCACGGGAAGATCGCCTCTTATAAGCTTTGCGGCGATTCCGACCGCGTCTATTATTTTTTTGTAGCCGGTACAGCGGCATATGTTGTTGCGCAGCGCATATTTAATCTCGTCCCTCGATGGATTTTTGTTCTGATCCAGAAGCGCCTTTGCGCAAATCACCATACCCGGAATGCAGAAGCCGCACTGAACGGCCCCTGCCTCTCCGAACGCGTATACAAAAATTTCTTTTTCCCTGCCGCTTAAGCCCTCGACCGTGAGTATTGGTTTTCCTTCGAATCTTGAGGCTTTCTGAACGCATGCCTTAACGGGCCTGCCGTCCGCCAGAATTGTGCAGGTGCCGCAGGCCCCCTCGCTGCACCCGTCCTTAACGGATTTAAGGCCGCAATCATTTCGAAGGATGTCTAAAAGCTTTCTGTCTCCGTCGACGGTCAAAACCTGACCGTTAATAAGTAAATTACATAAAGAGCTCATAAATTCCCTCCGCCGCAACATTTCCTTTTCGGAGTATGGTTTCCGTATAGTTTCGGGAATCAATTGGAGCGCACCATGCCATTCCGCAGCCGGCCGAAATCCGGCCGGGAACGGGTATCAGGCGGCCCGGGATATTGGCTTCCCTTAAGAGCTTCTCGGCGGCCATCGCTCGGGTCGTAGTCAAAAATGTAAATATAGCTTTCCATTCTTTCCCTAATGCCAAAACCGTCCGTCCTTTTCAATCAGATCAGGTTTTTATATCCGCTTGCAACGGCCTCAATTAACCGTCCTATATCCTTGGGTACATAAGGCGAATCCACGCCGCATTTGTAATCCGTTATTTCGCCTTTTAACCGGACCTTACAGTCCCCCGACTCCCGGTCGATAACGGTAAACCCTTCGTTTTTGCTGTTTTTCATATCGGCTTCGTTTGCGAAAAGAGTGAATTTGTCAAGGTAAGGAGCGCCCTCATACGGGCAGAAGCTCCTGCAGTTTCCGCACTCGTTGCACATGTAGTCCACATGCACAATCTGGTTCTTCTCCATCCCCGGCACTTTAACTGAAATGTTCGCGCGGTTCGGGCAGACCTCAGAGCAGCTCTCGCAGACACTGGAGCAGCTCAGGCAGCGCCCTACTTCGCAAATTTTTTCATCTTCTTCCGCAAGTCTTCCTCTTTTATCGTAAATCGCCTCGGTGCTTACGGTTTTGTCAAAGCTCTTTGCACCGTGCGAATCCAAAATCGCGTCCGACGCTTTTCTTGCGTCCCTTATCGCCTCGACGACAGTCGCGGGCCCGTTAAGCCCGTCCCCTATAACGAAAATCCCCTTTACAGGCGTTTCCATTGTCTCTTTGTCGACGGAAGCGGTATTAACGCCGTTATCGCCGTAGAACCTTGAGGGGATTTTCTCTCCCACGGCGGCGATTATCGTGTCCGCTTCTATTGAAACCGTCTCCCCGATTTCGGCGACGGCTCTGCGGCCGTCGTTTCCAGGCTCCCCGAGCGCCATCTTCTTGCATGTCAAAACGCCGTTTTTATGCGTTACGGGCGAAAGAAGCTCCAAAAACTCCACGCAGTCGTCTACCGCCAACGCGAGCTCTTCCTCGTCCGCGGGCATATACCGTTTCGTCCTGCGGTAAACAAGTGATACTTTATTAACGCCCGCCGTCCTTTTAGCCGCTCTCGCGGTATCCATCGCGGTATTTCCTCCGCCGATAACAACGACGTTTTTGCCTATGTCGACGCGGCCGTTATTTTTCTTGAATTCTTCAAGAAATTCCAGAGCGTTAACGGTCTCGCCCCGCTCTAGCTTAAGTGTTCCCGGCTCGGAAGCTCCGACTGCCAAAATCACGTAATCGTAATCTTTTTTAAGGTCTGAGACCGATTCGATCTCTTTTCCGGTTATAACCCGCACGCCCGCCGACAAAACGAGCTTTATATCATTGTCAATCGCTTCCCCCGAAATT
>JAUZPW010000337.1 GCA_030705725.1 Bacillota bacterium | reverse complement strand
TTTTTTCTTTCCAAGACTTCGCTGCTCAGCTTGCTGTCCATCTACGACGCTCCAATTCTATCCCCATGCGCCCGCTCCGCTATCTTTCTCCTACCGACTTTCTAATATGTTGACTGTCCAAGATGTTTGACAATCCTACAATTAGCAAAACTTTCGCAAGATTTCGGCCGCCCCGGGAAAGATTCTCCCGGGGCGGCGCATTATTCAGACGGAAGATATTGCCAGGGAATCCCCGTTAAGCGACAAATGAAAGCCCATTACCGGGCGGCTGTAGCTTTCAATGATCACCGACGCCACCTTATCCTCTATCTCTTTCTGGATGAGGCGGCGGAGGTTTCTGGCGCCGTATTTTATCGAGTAGGATTTCTTTGTGAGGTACTTAAGCACCGCCTCGTCGTATGTGAGCCTTATATTGCGCTCCTTAAGCGCCGAGGCGAGGTCTTTAAGCATTATATCCGCTATCCGCTCGAAATTATCCTCGGTGAGCTGATTAAAGGACACGATTTCATCCACGCGGTTTATAAACTCGGGGCGCATTATGTCTGAAAGAGCTTTTAAGGCCTTTTCACGGCCCTGCTGGCTTATAGAGCGCCCGAAGCCCACGGAGCCGTCCTGGCGGTCGCTGCCCGCGTTTGAGGTCATTATGACGACGGTATTCTCAAAGCTTACATGGCGGCCGTGCGCGTCAGCTACGCGCCCGTCGTCGAGTATCTGCAAAAGCACGTTGAGCACGTCGGGGTGCGCCTTTTCAATTTCATCGAACAATACTATCGAATACGGACGGCGGCGGATTTTCTCCGTGAGCTGCCCGGCTTCGTCATAGCCGACATAGCCCGGAGGCGCGCCTATAAGACGGGACACGGAGTGCTTTTCCATAAACTCGGACATATCAAGCCTTATAAGCGATTCAGGAGCGTCGAACAGGTCCATGGCAAGCTGTTTTACAAGTTCGGTTTTTCCGACGCCTGTGGGCCCTACAAATATGAACGAGACGGGCTTGCGCTTCGCCGAAATGCCGGCGCGGTTCCTGCGGATGGCGGCGGCCACCGAGGCGATCGCTTCGTCCTGGCCGATTATCCGGGCCTTGAGCCTGGTTTCGAGGCCCGCGAGGCGGGAAAACTCCTCCTCGCAGACGCGGCTTGCGGGTATTTTCGTCCAGAGCTCTATAACCCTCGCGAGGTCCTCGGTCGTAACCTTGGGAGGGCCCGCGGACATGAGCTTTGCGAGCTTGTCGTTTTGCTGCATCTCGCGGCTTTTCAGATACGCCATACGCTGGTAGGTGCCCGTATCGCCTATTTTGTTCATCAGGTCGTCGTGCTCCAGCCTTATTTCCGCTATATCCTTTTTAAGGCGTTCCGCTTCGGCAATGGACGGATTTTTGAGGTTTATATCCGAGCAGGCCTCGTCGATAAGGTCTATCGCCTTATCCGGAAGGAAACGGTCGGTTATATAGCGCTCTGAAAGCAGCACCGCCTGCCTTGCGGCTTCGTCGGTTATTATGACGCCGTGGTGCTGCTCGTAATATTTGCGGATGCCTTTAATTATCTCGACGGACGTCTCTATGGACGGCTCGCTTATTGTGACGGGTTGGAAACGCCTTTCGAGCGCCGTGTCTTTTTCTATATGTTTTCTGTATTCGGCGAAGGTCGTCGCGCCGATCACCTGGATTTCGCCGCGCGAAAGCGCCGGCTTTAAGATGCTGGCCGCGTTCATCGAGCCCTCGGCGTCGCCCGCCCCGACAAGATTATGAACCTCGTCTATCACGAGAATTATATTTCCAAGCCTTTTTACCTCGTCGATAAGGCCCTTCATCCTGCTTTCAAACTGGCCTCTAAACTGTGTTCCGGCGACGAGCGACGTCAGATCGAGGAGGTAGACCTCCTTATCGAGGAGCTTATACGGCACGTCGCCCGCGGCTATTTTCTGAGCCAGGCCCTCCGCCACGGCGGTTTTGCCGACGCCGGGCTCGCCTATTAAGCAGGGGTTATTTTTCTGGCGGCGGTTTAATATCTGGATAACGCGCTCTGTGTCCTGCTCGCGCCCTATAACACGGTCGAGCTGGCT
>JAUZPW010000336.1 GCA_030705725.1 Bacillota bacterium | reverse complement strand
GTCGTCTTTTTATGAAGTCCGAAAGAAGTGGTGTTGCCTAAAAGCGCAAGATGCGTCCTCGTCATAAGCTCGAAAACGCCGTCCCCGATATACGCAAGCGACAGAACCGAGTAGCGGTCAATTTCGTTGTCGGAAAGAGACGTCGTAAAAAAATCAGTCATAATGCCCTCCGTTTTATAAATGGAATTATATCCTATTGAAAGAAAAAAGTTAATAAAAAAATTCTTCGGCTTTAAATTTTGCCGAATTATGATAAAATAATAGAGACAAAATGGAAATTATAAGAATGAGTTAACAATAAGGAGAAAATTTATGCCAATAGTTCATTTAACGGCCGACGATTTTGAGAATATAATAAAAAGCGAAAATCCCGTGCTTGTCGATTTCTGGGCTCCGTGGTGCGGCCCGTGCCGTATGCTCGCGCCCGTTTTGGAGGATGTAAACGAAAAGCTTAAAAACGAGGTTACGATCGGAAAGTTAAACGTCGACGAAGAGTCCGCAATTGCGGCGAGGTACGGGGTTTTAAGCATTCCGACGATGATCGTGTTTGAAAAGGGCGAGGTAATAAACCGCCTTGTCGGGCTTCGCTCGGCGGATGAAATCTTTCCGCTTCTCGTAAAATAAATTATACAAAATGTTTAGCTGAGCCTGTTAATCAGTCCGGCTCAGGAAATTTCGGGGTTTGAAACGTGCTAAAATTGAATATGAATAGTTTTGCGGGGGAACCGTTTCGGTTGAGAAGGTAAAACCTTACCCTTTGAACCTGTCCAGTTAACACTGACGTAGGGAAGCAAAAGATTCCTTTATTTATTTTTATAAACTTTAAGGATGCTTGCTTTTTAGCAGGCATCTTTTTTTGTATTAAAACAGGAGGAACAGTAAAAATGAAAACAGTACTCAGCATCGCAGGCTCGGATTGCAGCGGCGGAGCGGGGATCGAGGCCGATCTCAAAACCTTTTCCGCGCACGGGGTATACGGCATGTGCGTCATTGTGTCAGTAGTCGCCGAAAATACCAGCCGGGTAATTGATATTCAGGACATAACGCCGGATATGATAGAAAAGCAGATCGACGCCGTTTTTGAGGATATAGGCGCCGACGCGGTGAAAGTCGGCATGCTGTCCTCGCCCGAATGCATGAAAGCCGTAGCCCGCAAGCTTAAGCAGTATAAGCCTCAAAACGTCGTCATCGACCCCGTCATGTACGCTAAAAACGGCTGCCCGCTTATGAACCCGGACGCCGTCGGCACGCTCATAAAAGAAATAATCCCGCTCGCCTTCGTCTTGACGCCGAATATCCCCGAGGCCGAAAAAATCTCCGGCATCAAAATAGAAGGCGCCGAAGACATGGAAAGAGCGGCGCGGCTCATAAACGCCATGGGCGCCCAAAACGTTATAGTAAAAGGCGGCCACGCGGCCGGGAACGCTCTCGACGTGCTTTTTGACGGCCGGGAATTTCACCGTTTCACTGCGGACCGTGTAAAAACAAAGAACACGCACGGCACGGGCTGCACCTTTTCGTCGGCCATCGCGTCAAATCTCGCGCTCGGCAGGGATATAATAACCTCGGTTCGGCTGTCGAAGCGATATGTAACCACGGCTATAGAGCACGCTCTGCCCCTCGGTCACGGCTGCGGCCCAACGCACCACTTTTACGAGCTTTATAAAAACGGACTTAAAACGGAGGAAAATTAAAATGCTTATTAACTTTGCGGATATGCTCTCTGAGGTCAGGTCAAAAAAGCCGCTCATTCACCATATCACAAATTACGTCACGGCAAACGACTGCGCAAATATCGTGCTCGCGCTCGGCGCGTCACCCGTTATGGCGGACGACTGCGGCGAGGTCTCGGACATCGTTTCCGTATCCTCGGCGCTGGTGCTTAATATCGGCACGCTTAATAAACGTACCGTGGAATCAATGCTCGTCGCCGGAAAAGCGGCAAACAGCGCAAGCGTCCCCGTGATCCTCGATCCGGTCGGAGTCGGCGTTTCAAAGCTCCGCAGCGACTCAGTTTCCGAAATCCTTAATAACGTCAAGATAAGCGTCCTTCGCGGCAACATGTCCGAGATCCGCTTTCTCG
>JAUZPW010000335.1 GCA_030705725.1 Bacillota bacterium | reverse complement strand
GGCGGAGGCCGGATTCCCGTTTTTTATCACCTTGGAGTTTGCCGGGAGGGCTGCCACGGAGGTCGTTCCGAAAACATACGCCGTACCGGACATATCGGCGCTTTCCACCGAAACCAGGGATATTTTTCCTTCCGAATCGTAGAAAATATTTATCGGCGTGTCAGAGCTCAGATCAAACCAGCCCTCGTTATATTTTGAAACATTTCCCGAAGCTATTACCTTGGCGTCGTCGGGGATGTCGAAACTTCCGTCATATGTCTCAAGCTTCGCGGGATAGCTTTTTTTAACCTTTGACCGAACGGATTTTTTGCTGTCGCAAACAAAACCCTTTGCGAGGCCCGGGTTTGCCGCGTCAGTTACCAGATAGCCCGATGTTCCGATAAGCGGAGCCATAAGCGCGTTTTCCGATTTCTTTACAGCTTTTTCGCTTCCAATATAGAACTCCGCGTAATTTTCCGAAATCGAAGCATCATTTTGGGGCGTCGCCAGCAATATTGCGTTTCCGGTAACGGTGTCAAAGGAATCGTCAAGCAAAAGGTTTCCAGCCTTGGTTTTAGTAATGAGCGTATTTCTCAGCAAAACGGCGGTCTGCCCGCGCGTTGCCGGAGCGTCCGGCGAAAATGACCGCAGACCGTCTAAAAGGCCGATTTCCTGCGCCTTTGCTATGTAGTCCTGCGGCCAGATCGCGCCGATGTCCTCAGATTTATATCCGAGAGAATTAAGCGCAACTGTTACCGCCTGAGCATAAGTAATATTTTGACCCGGCTTAAAGCTGCCGTCAGAAAAGCCTCTTAAAATCGCTCGCTTTTTGACTGCGCAGTTAATATAGGCCGCGGCCCAATTTGTATAGGGCACGTCCGGAAAAAGCGTATAATTCTTAAAAGAAAGATAATCTTTATCCCCGAGCAGAAGCACCGCCATTTTGCAGAACTCTGCTCTCGTTAGATAACCGTCCGGAGAGTAAAGCCCGCCGGATGTTCCGTTTACGATTCCGAGGGAGCTTAGTGATGACGCGGCCCTGTTCTCCTCGGCGTCCGAAATATCTGTAAACGCGGATGCGCCTACAGTAAAAAGCGTAACGAGCGCAAGTGTCAAAATCCATTTTTTCAAAGAATATACTCTCCTTTACTGGGCGCGCAAAGCTTCGATAGGCTGAAGCTTAGACGCTTTGTTCGCGGGATAAAACCCAAAAAATACGCCGAGCGCAACCGAAAAAATAAACGCTCCGATAATAATTGTAGCAGACGGAAAAACAAGCTGTTTTAAGGCGAACGCCCCTAATAAGGACGAGCCGAATACGCCGAAGCCGATTCCCAGAACTCCTCCGCATGCGCTGACGGTGCCCGCCTCAATCAGGAACTGAACAATTATATCGCGGCGCTGCGCTCCGATAGCCATTCTGATGCCGATTTCCCTGGTTCGTTCGGAAACTGAAACAAGCATAATATTCATAATCCCGATGCCTCCGACAAGCAGCGATATCCCGGCGATTCCGCCGACGACGAGGCTCAGCATCTGGGTAAATTTGTTGTTTTCCTCCATCCACTGGTTGTCGCTGTAAACGCTGTAGTCGTACTCGTTCTTAAACTTCGGCTTCATGAATTCTTTAATTTTCTCGATAGCTTTTTTCGTCGCAGCCGAGTTTTTGGCCTTTACCGTAAAATTATTGACAGATTTCGAACCTGTCATCGGCCCCAAAAGCGTGTACGGCACCAAAGTCATATCGTCCTGCGACCACTGCGCGCCATCAAACTTTTCTTCGTACACCCCGATAACGGTAAATTCATCTCCGTTTATCCTCAAAACCTTACCTACGGGATTTTCAAAGCCGAACAGCTCTTTTTTTACTCTTTCGCCGATTACGGTAACCTTAAGGTGGCTTTTTATATCCGTATAGGAAAGCCCCCGACCGCTGACGACCTTATTTTTGTTGCAGACGTCATAGTTATCGTTGCCGAAAAAAACGTTGGTATCGAGTACTTTGCTTCTGTACCTTACCTTATATTGACTGCTCTGGTTCGGAGTTACGCCGTCTACATAGTCCGAAAGTCCCTTGCAGTATGCGTAAAGATCGTCCGTAATGTTGATGCTGTCGCTCCAGT
>JAUZPW010000334.1 GCA_030705725.1 Bacillota bacterium | reverse complement strand
ATAACCTGCGTAACAACCTCGGGCGAGCCTGTTTTTGACGGCGGAAAAATCAAAAAGGGCGTGCATATAAACGCCGTCGGATCGTTTACGCCGACGACGAGGGAAATCGACGAGCAAACGCTCTTAAGCGCCGACCGTGTGTTTGTCGACACGCGCGAAGGGGTTTTGAGCGAGGCCGGCGATCTGATGATACCGATCAAGAAAGGCGTTTTTGACCCGGGCAAGGCTTTCGAGCTCGGCGAGGTTATCTCGGGGAAAGCCGAAGGCCGGAAAAACGACGGAGAAATAACGCTGTTTAAGACCGTCGGAAGCGCAGTGCTAGACGTTGTGACGGCCCGGAGGATATATGAAAAAGCCGTTTCCTCCGGCGCGTGCGATTTTATTGAATTTTAAGCAAAAATAAGGACGCCGGAAAAACCGGCGCCTTTTTTTATCGGGCTTATATATCCTTATGTGGGGGTTATTCTTCAACGGTAATAACGGAAACTGGGCAGTTCTCCTGTGCCTCAACGGCCATATCCTCATCTTCCTTCGGGATCTCGTCCACGTATACTTCGGCCAGACCGTCGTCGGCCAGCTGGAAAACGTTCGGACAGGTATCAATACAAAGCCCGCAGCTTATGCAGCCTTCACGGTCAATGTGAGCTGTCATGCGTCCACCTCCTTAATCTCTTATTGTAGAATCTATTATAGCAGAAAAAAAGGGGAATCTTAGCAAAATAAAGCTGATTGAATCCCCGGACAAATTATTATTGAACGCAGAAAATTCCATTAACACGCGTCCGGCTTTTCTTTTTCGCCGGAATTTTCTGACAGCTTTTGACGATATACCGCAAAAAAGGTTTTTTGTGATCGTTTTCGAGGATTTCCGCCGAATTTCCCGTTTTGATGATAAGAGAATGCGAGTTGACTTTGCGTTTTGCTTATGTTAGGATAAATTTAGAGAAATTATATTTTTTTGGAGGTACAAATATGAAAATTTTTGGAATACATAATATCAAGAGCTTTTATCAGGCTGTCGAGGAGTGCAGAGGTAAGGTCGAGATCGTTACGGAGGCCGGAGACAGGCTGAATCTCAAATCAAAGCTCTGCCAGTATGTCGCAATGTCAGAGATTTTCAAGGATGCGAGCATAGGCTCGATAGAAATTGAGATCGAGGATCCTAGCGACAAAATGAAAATCCTGTCCTTCCTTATGACGGAAGCCGATTAAAGGATTCATGCACGCAGTGAGCCGGTTTATAAACCGGCTCTTTTTTTTATTGCCAAAGGGCTGATAATGTATTAAACTGGAAATATAAGCATAAAAGGCGGGATAAAAATGAGCAATCGGCCTTCGTTGTTAAAGCTTAAAAACCTCAGCATTATCGCCGGAATTGTTCTTGTGGTTTTTACCTGCATATATTATTATACTCAAATCATTATTTCGCTTAACGTCAAGCCGGAGGATAAGCCTGCGGCGGCCGAACCCAAAACGCCCGCCGCCCCCGTCGCGGTCGAAGGCTGCTTTTATCCGTCCGGGTTCATAGGGGATTACGACGACCTTACGCTTGACGGAGCCAGCACGGAAGACCCGCATTCCGCCGATACCTGCGTAAAGGCGACTTATTCGGCAAAGAAATCGCAGGGGAAGGGATGGGCCGGGGTATACTGGCTTTACCCGGAGGGCAACTGGGGAGAAAAACCCGGTTACGACTTCTCCGGCAAGGCGTTTACGAAGCTCACCTTCTGGGCTAAGGGGCGGGCTTCGGTTACGTTCAAGGTCGGCGGGATAAAAGACTCCGTTCCGGCCTCCTCGGGCATGAAGGCGCTTTCGGACAAATGGGAAAAGTACACTATCGACCTAAGCGGCCTGGACCTCGGAAACGTTATCGGGGGCTTTTGCTTTACGGCAGATTATCAGAGTAACCCTGAAGGATGTGTTTTTTATCTAGACGACATACAGTTTGAATAAAATAAAAAAGTCCCTGAATCCGGGAGGATTCAGGGATATTTTATGCGTAAGGCTCTTTACAGCTGATCGTCCGTGAATTCGATAGACAGGTCGTCGGGGTCGCCGGAAATTAAAAACGGAAGCATTTCTTCGGGCGTGCTGCCGAGCATGCTT
>JAUZPW010000333.1 GCA_030705725.1 Bacillota bacterium | reverse complement strand
TCATTCCCTTAGCATATTGGTCGGTTACCGGGGCGCCGGAACCGCCGAAGAAAGGAAGAACAACCAAGCCGTCGCTTCCCGCGTGAATTTGAGCGGCCTGAGCGTCCATAGCGGCATAGGCGTTTTTGCTGCCGTTTTCCTCTTCGTTTAGCTCCTCCTTACAAAGTGTGTCGCGCAGCCATCTAAGCATTATTCCGCCCTTGGCACCGGCATGCAGCATAAAAAGGCCCGGGATAACGCCGTAAAAACAAGGGAGTTCTCCGCCTTCATCCAATACAATCTCATTTGTCATGGTGCAGATGACTAAAGCGGCGCCTGTGCTCTCTGAAAAAATACCCGGCCTTACGTTACCTACTCCGATAGTGCCGCACGACTGGTCGAGGCCGCCCATTACAAGCTCAAGCGTTTCGGGCAGACCGAGTTCCGCCGCGGCTTCAGGGAGAATTTTGCCGAGCGGCGTGCCCGTTTTAACGGTTTTAGGCAGCTGAATCTCGGAAATTTCAAGCTTTCGAAGCATTTCGGGCCAATATGTACCGGTATTTATATCCCACATATATGAGGTGCACCAGTTTGAACCCTCGCCAAAAAGTACCCCGCCCATTCTGTAGAACATATAATCGTCGAGCAGCAATATTTTATGTATCTTTTTAAATTCCTCAGGGAAATTTCGCTTAAACCACAGCACCTTGCAGGCCGGGTAAAGCGATGTTATCGGGCCCTGGCCGGTTCTTTTCAATATTTCCCCCGGAGAAAACCAGCCGTTTATTATTTCCGCCTCTTCCTGAGGGCGTATGTCCATCCATACTATGAAATTATGAAGCGGCTGCATATTCTCGTCGAGGAACACAAGTGTTTCGCCCTGCGAAGACAGGCTTAACGAAAGCACGCTTTCCTTGTCTACACCGGATTTTTCTATCACGGACCGCACGCAGGTCTTAAAAGTGTCCCAGTAAACCTCGGCGCTTTGTTCGACGGCCTGGGCATAAGGAGTAATAAGCTTATGTTCCTCTGTATGCGTCGAGACCTTTTTACCGGTATCGTCAAACAAGCCTGCCTTAAATGCGGTGGAACCAAGATCCACTCCTATAAGATATTTTTTGCTCATTTACATTACGCTTTCCTACTTTTTATCTGCATTTACCGGAGCTGGCTCCGCCTGACGTAAGCAGCGCGTAATACGCTTTTTTCGCAGCCTGTTCCATCCAGGCCACTTTAGCGAACGCGTCGTCCAGCGTTTTTCCAACGCATACGGCCCCGTGGTTTGCCATTATGCAGCAGTCTGAATTGATAAGAGCTTTGGCGGTATTCTCAGCTACGTCGTGCGTTCCGGCGTCGGCAAATTCAGCGCAGGGAATAACGCCCGTCAGACCTTCACCAATTATGGAAAGAGGAACATCCATGGCGCAGGCCGCGAATACGGAGGCCCATTCGCTGTGCGTGTGCACGACGGCGCCTATATACGGACGTTTGCGGTAAATCGCAACGTGCATATACCATTCGCACGTCGGCTCGCTCCAAGGGACATAAATGGTTTCCTCAGTATTGGTAATAAACCTTTCCCAGCCGCGCGCATCCTGCAAATTCTTCTGAAAGCACCAAGAGGGGCTGCCGGAAATATAAATATAGCCTGTCTTCAAATCGCGGACGCTTGTGTCGCCCGACTCGCCGGAAGGCGAATAGCCCATTATGTTAAGCTTGCGCGTACCGCGCGCAACCTCTTCTTTGAATAAAATCTGGTCGTAATCCTGATAAATATTATAATTGTCCATATTTACCTCTCCTTATTGCAATATAGCGAATCAACCGATGATACGAAGCTTGCCTATCATCGAGGCAAGCGTGATCTTACGTGTGACGGATTCCATCCACGCAAGATAATTTATTGCATTATCGATATTATTGCCGACGGCGATCGAGCCAAAGTCATAAAGCAGAACGTATTTTTGATTCGCTAGTTTTTTTGTAACCTCCGAAAAATATTCTTTGGTCATAGCAGGCTGCATTGTAACGCAGTCAACCTTGGTACTCGCCTCAATCTGTTCTACAAGCACGTAGGGTATCGATTCTTTGCGCTGCGCAAAAAGCGACGACCAGACGGGATACGTATG
>JAUZPW010000332.1 GCA_030705725.1 Bacillota bacterium | reverse complement strand
GTATATGCCTACGACCTCGGCAGGCTTCTTTATAAAAGCGCGGAAGTCGGCTTTTATATAAGGGTTTTGGGGCCGATAATGCCGCTTATTTACCTTGAAAGCATCGTAATCGGCATACTCAACGGCCTTAATCAGCAGGTGAGCTCTCTGCGCTATAACGTCATAGATTCCGTTACGCGGATTTCCATGATTCTTGCTATTGTTCCGCTCAGGGGCATGCAGGGCTTCCTTTTCGTAATGCTCGTGAGCAACCTGCTGACGTCCTTCCTTAACCTGCGCAGGCTTCTCGTGGTAACAAAGCTCCGCCCCGACTGGACGACGCTCGCCGTAAGGCCGGCGTTTTCGATAGTTGCCGCCTGCGCCCTGACCGTTCATACCTCCCGGTATTTTGTGAAACTCGGATTATTAAACCCGATGTCGGAAGCTTTATACGGGCTTGCTTTTATGGGCGCGGTTTACCTGTTTTTGCTTTTCATCACTGGCTGTCTGAAAAAAAGCGATCTCGCAAGGGCTTTCTAGGGGCGCGCCGCTACTTTGCATATGCCGCGGAACGCTGGCATACCGTCGCCGCCATTTCGCGCGTCACGCGCTCCGACGGGCGGAAAGCGTTCCCGCTGCCTTCCATAATTCGGGCGGAAAAAGAGGCCTTGACGCCCGCGAGCGCCCAGGATGAGACCGAACCCGAATCGCCCGGCGTCCGGTCCCCGGCGGCCAGCTTGACGGCGCGTGAGATCATCACGGCCATTTCCTCCCGCGTTATTTTTCTGTCCGGGTAAAAAAAGCCGTTCGAGCCTTCAATGATCTTTCTTTCATAAGCGGCGGCCACAGCGTTTTTATACCAGCTTCCGTCCTTAACGTCCGAAAAGGCGGTGCTCAAGCCGGACCCGTCGAGCCCGAGCATGCGCGAAAGCATCGCCGCGAACTCGGCGCGCGTAACGTCCGATTTCGGGCGGAACATGCCGTCTGACCCGTTTACTATGGCGCTTTTAGTCGCCTTTACGATAGGGTCTATCGCCCAGGCCGAGGCGCTTCCGAGGTCGTCGTAATAATACGGCTCAATCTCAAAAATCGGAGCCGCCCCTGAAACAAACCGGCACATCGCCGCAAGGGCCATAGCGCCCTGCTCGGTCGCCATGCCGTCGCTTTCCCCGCCCGAGAGATGGGAAAAGGTGTTGTCTTTTCGCAGAAAAGTACCGAGCGCCGAAAGCGCCGTGCTGTTGTTTTTTATAAACCTTTTGTCTGAAAACGGGTCAATCCCGAGGGCGGTCAGGGCTATAACCGCCTGCGCCGCGCTTTCGGAATTGTTAACGCCGTCTGAAATAAAGCCTCCGTTGTCCTGCTGGTTTTTGCTCAGAAAATCGAGCGCTTTGTCTATCGTCGCCTTGGCCCCCGCCTGCCCTCTGTATAGCGCTAGCGCCTGCAGCGCCATCGCGGTGATGTCCGCGTCGCTTTTTCCGCTTTTAACGAGCGAATACCCGCCGTCGTCGTTTTGCGCCGAAATAATGTACTCCTTAAGCCTTTGCTTCGTCCAGAGAGCGTTCTCCGGAATATTATAATAGCCGCTGTTTAACGTAATCAAAGCGAAAATCGGCCCGTTATTTCCCTGCAAAAGCAGGTTTTTGTTCCCGTAGAGCATAGCGATGAGGTTATATCCCCCCGCGTTTTCCGGGTCTCCGCCCGCCGCTTTTACTGTGAGCGCGTATTTGGCTATGTCGGTCGGTTTGCGGATGTTCCCCTGCTGCTCCCCGACTTCTTTTATAACGGCGCCCAGCTTTGACGCGTCCGCTTTGACGCCCGACGCGCAAAGAGCGTAAAGCTCCCAGGCCGAAAGCTCGCTTTTCTTCACGAGCGCCGCCTTGATAAGCTCCAGCTTGTCGGCGCAGTCCTTCTTGTCTTCAATCAGGGTCTCGGTTTCCTCTCCGGTTCCCGCGCCGATGTCCGTCCCGCCGTCGTTCGTGTATTTCCAGCAGACGCCGTCCCCGTCCTTAAGCTTAAAGCTGTCGGCCCCCGTCTTGGGGTAAACCCCGTTTACGCCGTACATCCAGCCGCTGTTGGCGCCGTGCTCAAACTCGCTCAGCCCGTCAATGGTTTTTACATATCCGCTTTTTACCGTGACCGAAAGCCCCGATTTCTGAAGCACGGAAATCGGCGT
>JAUZPW010000331.1 GCA_030705725.1 Bacillota bacterium | reverse complement strand
GCTTAAGGAGGCATCGTTATGAATATCGGAATAATAATCCATTCCCAGACCGGAAACACGCTGTCGGTTGCCGAAAAGCTCCGCGCCGCGCTTGCCTTAAAAGGCCATAACGCGAAAATCGAACGGGTCGCGGCGGAGGGCGAAAAGCCTCAGGAAAAGGACATCAAACTTATAAGCATCCCCGACTGCGAAAAGTACGACGCGCTTATTTTCGGCGCCCCCGTCTGGGCTTTTTCGCTGTCTCCCGTCATGCGGGAATTCTTGAAACTTGTGCCTGCTTTGGGAGATAAAAAAGTCTGCTGCTTTGTCACCCAGCATTTCGGCAAGCCCTGGCTCGGCGGGAACCGGTCTGTAAGGCAGATGTCAAAAATGTGCTCGCAGAAAGGCGCCTCAATTTCGGGAACCGGGGTTATTAATTGGTCTTCCAAGGAAAAAGAGAATCAAATAGCGCAGCTCACGGCAAGATTCAGCGAAATATAAAAGGCTGAGCCGTTAAAAGCCGTAAAGCCTGTAAGGCGCAGCCCCATATTTTTACTGCATATATGCCTTTTGGTCGACCGACCTGCTTAAATACTCGACCTTGGTGTTGTAATCCTTGATATGATAAGGAAAATGCTTTTCAATAAGCGATTTAAGCTCCGGGTCTTTGACACAGCTTAAAAAAGCGCCACATTGGTAATAGAGTTTACACAGCTTACGGTCAGCTCGTGCAGATCGTACGCTTCGTGTGCCGCGAGCTCCAAACTAAATCCCTCCGCTATTCAATTTGGAATTATTTTGGTATATTATATTAAAAATATACAGAAATTCATTAAAAGCCGGTAATACGCCATGAAAAATAAAAAGCCCGTCTCAAACATCGTGCTTCTCGGTTTGGTAAGCCTGTTCGTCGATATGAGCACCGAAATGGTTTACCCCCTTATCCCGCTCTACCTGACGGCGGTTCTCGGCGCGTCGCCCGCGATCGTCGGCGTCATAGAAGGCGTCGCCGAAAGCATCGCCTCCGTGCTCAAGGTTTTAAGCGGCTATATCGGGGATGTGTTTCATAATAAAAGGCGCCTGGCGTTTATCGGCTATTCGGGAGCCGTAATCTATAAGATCTTCCTCCTTTTGTCCGCTTCCTGGGCGGGCGTGCTGTTCGCGAGGATCGTCGACCGCACGGGCAAGGGAATCCGCACTGCCCCCCGTGATGCGCTGGTCGCGCAGTCGAGCGATAAAAAACGCCTGGGCGGCTCCTTCGGCCTGCATAAAATGTTCGATATGGCGGGCTCCTCCGCGGGCGTGATTCTGGCTTATCTTTTTGTCTTGAACGGCGCCGGGTTCCGCAAAGCTTTTCTTTGGTCCGTAATACCGGCCGTCGTCGGCATTTCAGTCATTTTTTTTGTAAGGGAAGACAAAAATATAAAAGCCCGCCCCGGGAAGCTGTCGCTTAAAGGCCTTAATTTGAGCGTCGGGCTAAAGCTCTATCTGGCTATAATTTTCGTTTTCTGCCTCGGCAATTCGTCGAATACGTTTTTGCTGCTCAAAGCGCAAAACCTCGGTTTTTCGGCGCCGGAGGTCATTTTGCTTTACCTCTTGTTCAACGTCTCCGCGTCCGTTCTCGCGATTCCCTCCGGCAGGCTGTCCGACGCCTTCGGAAGAAGCAGGATTCTGGTGCCGGGTTACCTTATTTACGGTTTTGTCTACCTCGGTTTCGCGTTTTTGACGGGTAAAGCCGCCGTTATTCTTCTGTTTGCGGCTTACGGCGCTTACACCGCGTTTATAAGCGGCGCCGAACGCGCGTTTATATCCGAAAACGCTCCCGCGGACCTAAAAGGAACCGTGCTCGGCGTTTACGGGATGCTTCAGGGCTTGGGGCTGCTTCTGGCCTCCGTGATAGCGGGCCAGCTCTGGGATAGGATCGGCCCCGACGCGCCTTTCATTTTTGGAGGCGTGCTCGGCTTGCTCTCTGCCGTTTTGATTCTGATCCTTCTCGGAAAAAAATCCGAATCCCGAGCGTCGTAGCAGACATTAATTAAACCGCGTCAAAGCAAAAGAGCCTCTTAGTCCCCGCACCGGGAAATAAGAGGCCTTTTTTATATAATTACTTGAACAGATCCCTCATCTTGTCGAAAAATCCCTTCTGGGACTGGTGGTTCGTGCTCTGAAGCTCGCCCGCAAATTGC
>JAUZPW010000330.1 GCA_030705725.1 Bacillota bacterium | reverse complement strand
CTATATATGTAATCTATGTGAAAAAGTTCACGCGTGTGATATAGATGAGCGAATAACATCAAAAAAAGCAATGGCGGAAGAAATATTAAAAGATTTCGGGCCCGTGGATGCGGGCATTTTACTTGAATATGCCGGCAAGCCTCGCTTGAGCCTTCAGGATATTACAAAAACAACCTATCACTCCGGCATGTTCGATCTGATTATCTGCATATCGGCTCTCGAATACCTGCCAAATAAGCAGATACTCGCCGCTTTGTCGGAGTTTAAGCGGATATTAAAGGACGGCGGGCTGATAGCGATCACTCTTGATTATCCCGTCCTGGAGATTAAGACGTTAAACAGAATGCTCCAGGGGTCGGGACTGACTTACGCCAGTGAAGTAAATTTCGAATTGCCGTGCAACGCCCTTAATACAGACATCTATGCCTGCGGTTTGTATTCTTTCAGGGCGCTGTTGAAAAAGGCTGAAAATCCTTAAGAAGCAGGGGATCTTCAGCCTTTCATAAAAGCAAAAATAACTGTCGAAATTTGGCCGCAAGCTTTATTCTTTGTCATTTGACTGTTAGAATGTATCTCGTAAAGCTTTATAAACCGAGGACTGACTGCTATGGATTTAATCGCCGCTTTTTCAGTGTTTACAATCGTTCTTGTTTTTTGCATATCTCGAAATGTAACCATTCTTCTGCCGCTTCTTGTGGGCCTTTTTTGCTTTACGCTTTTAGGTCTGCACAGAGGCTTCAAGCTTAAAGCGCTTCTTTTAATGATGAAAAACGGGGTTTTTAAATCTCTTATCGTTCTGCGAATTTTTATCCTGATAGGTCTGATTACCGCGTTGTGGAGAGCCTGCGGAACGATTCCGTTTCTGGTTTATTACGGGGTCGGATTTATAACCCCGTCAACTTTTGTTCTTTTCGCGTTCGTTATCTCGAGCATGCTCTCCTTCGCGATGGGCACGAGCTTCGGGGTAGCCTCGACGGTCGGCGTCGTTTTGATGACGCTGGCAAGAAGCGGCGGAGCCGACGTAAACATTGTGGCAGGCGCCGTAATATCCGGAGCCTATTTTGGCGACAGGTGCGCGCCAACGTCCTCAAGCGCGAATCTCGTTGCCGCCCTTACCGGAACTAAGCTGCAAAAAAATATCCGGGTAATGCTTGTAAACGCGTTTATCCCCTTCCTGCTCTCCGCTTTTGTTTATTTTCTTTTGTCGAAAATCCATCCTCTGTCAACTGTTAATAACGCTTTTTTAAACGAGATCCCGGCGCACTTCAATTTAAGCGCCTGGGCCCTCATACCCGTCGTTCTGGTTTTGGCGCTGCCTTTACTAAAATGCGGCATCCAAACGGCGATGCTGTCAAGCATTGTTTCAGCCGCCATACTGTGCTTCTTCCTGCAAAAGCTAAGCCTGTACGACGTTTTCACGGCTTCAGTTTTCGGTTATAAAATGGCGTCGTCAGGCCCGTTCGCGCAAAGTATCGCCGGAGGCGGCCTTTTAACAATGGTCAAGGTAAGCTTAATTATAATAATATCCAGTACATATTCCGGAATATTTGACGGCACGGGGCTTTTGCGCGACCTGCAAGCGGCGGTATCACGTTTAAGCGGCAAAATAGGCCAGTTCCCCGCGACCGTTCTGACAAGCGTGGTAACGGCCGTATGCTTTTGCAACCAGACGCTCTGCATTATAATGACGAATCAGTTAATGAGTCAAGTATATGAAGAAAAAAATAAATCGAAAGCGAAGCTTGCTTCCGATCTTGAGGATTCATCCGTTTTGATAGCCGCTTTAATACCATGGAATACCGCGATCGTCGTTCCTATGGGTACCCTGTCGGTCGATTTTCGCGCCATTCCCTTCGCCGTTTTTTTGTATCTGGTGCCCCTTGTCTGCCTGTTTACAAAACCTGTAACGGATAAATACTTAGGAGTGAGACTTAAATGATACTGCTGAATACGCCCAGGCTCCTTATCCGCGACCATATAAAAAGCGATCTTCAGTCGCACCATAAGCTGCTCTCAGACCCGAAGGTCATGTGGTTTTTACAGGATATAATGACGCAGAGCCTGGAGCAGTCCCGCGTAAACCTCGTACAGGCGATCGACGAGATCGATTCGCCTCAAAGAAAATATTATTTTTTGCGTATTGAAAACCGCGTCACGAACGACCATATCGG
>JAUZPW010000033.1 GCA_030705725.1 Bacillota bacterium | reverse complement strand
CGGCGTCTTATTACGGAGTTCTGGGGTTTCTTCTGGGCTCCATGATTACTGTTTTTCCGGGGTTCAGGACGGATTTCCTTTTGATTTTTGATTTGATTTTGTTTTGCTCGGGGATTTTAGTAAGCGTCTTTATTTTCAGACACTGCAAGGTAAAATAGTGTGGCGGCAAATAAAAAAGCGGCGGAGGGTTATCCTTCGCCGCTTTGGTTTCACTTAAAAAGCTTATTCAAATTCAGGCTCAGAGTTTTGCGGGATGCAGCAGACATATGTATTTCCGGGCGAGACCTTAAGCCCGGCGCCGTCTTCAAGGCTGAACCGGATCGGCGAGGCTGCGTCCTTCTTTTCCCAGTTAACGGGGATATACTTTCCTTCGCAGGCGTAGAAGCCACGGCCCTTACCCGCGGTTTCTATCTCAATAAGTCCGAGCTTGCTGCCCTTTACGGCGGACGTTTTCATTTTGAGCACGAATACATTTTTTACGCTCAGCTGCCTGCCGGTTTCGCCGTCTATGTGAGGGTCTCCGTACTCGTAATGAAGATAGGCTTTAGACTGTTCGTCATACTCAAACCATGGGTTATAGTTTTTTGAATAGTGCACGGTGATCTTATCCGCCGGCATTCCGTCCTTTGAGGAGGGTTCGGTGGAAAAATCAAAGGCGTCGCCCCGGTCCTTAACCGTAAGATCGTTGCTCAGCAGGGCGAGGGCGCTTTCGATTCGCTCTCCCGTTGTAAAAACGGTGTGTTCGCGAGCATATTTTTTTCTGCGCTCCGCCTCCCTGTAATAGAGGAGGCCGTCCCACCTGTTTTCGATTCCGTCGAGGTTAATGATTTCGTGCTTTGCGATTTTCTGGTAGGCGGGCACGCTGCCGCCGAAGTGCAGGTAGATCGCGTCGTAGCCATCGGCGATCTCCATATAGTAGGGGCGCGCGCTCCGGATGGAGCCGATGCGGGCGGCTTTGGACGGATCCTTCCAGATCGCGAGCAGGCGCGTGATACTGCCCTCGGCCAGCATTTCGTAAATAATGTCGGCGCCGCCGATTCCGTATTGGGGCAGCGACGCTCTTATATTATTTATCATTATGGCGACAGGCTTTCTGCGCGCGTTCTCTTCACTTATGCCGTCTCTAAGGCCTGTCAGCGGATTACGGGGCCCCTCGGGCGCGGTATTGCCGGAGGGCTCGGTCAAGGGCGGTTCAGCGCCGCTTTCAGCGGGCCCGCTCGGCGGGCCGCCGGTTTTGGCGCATGCGGAAAGAACCAGTAAAAGGACAAGCGAAAATGAAAGCAGTCGTTTCATACGTCATAATCCCTCAGCAGGTCGTTTAAGACCGCGTTATATATTTTTTCGGCATTTTTTCTGAAGTTTCGCTCCAGAAGCTCCGCCTGCTCACTGTTTCCCACCAGCATCCGCACCGACAGTATATCGTCAGTGCCGTCGCAGATCGAAAGCGAAACGTGCACGTCGCCGTTATCGCCTTTTTCGACGCCGGTTTTTATGCCCGCGCTGCGGCGAAGCATTTTTATCACACGGATGGCCGAACGCTGGGCGCGCTCCCTGACGGAGGCTTTTAACTGTTTTTCAAAAACCAAAGCCGTTTCGCGGCCTTTTTCGGTTATCGAGAACTCATCCCCGTTTTCTCCGGGGGATTTTTCTATATGGCCCGTTTCCGCAAGCTCCGCAAAGGCTTCGGCAAATTCGAGGTAGCCGAACGCGTCGTCAATGAGGCAGATGTCGGTGATCGCCGATTCCGAGACGGGAAAATCCAGAAATGACATCGCGTAAAGAATCAGAAACTTGATTTCACGCTTTTCCCTGATGAATCCGTAGCCCGGCAAAGAACAGCACCTCCCTTTTTATTCAATAATAGCATAACGGAAGCAAACTGGCAATTATGAGAATTTTCACGGAAAATAAAAAGGAAACAGATGAAACACCGGCAAAAAATCCGCATAGTATATTACGGGTGATGCTTATGATTACGGAGCCGATTGATAATAAAGTCATCGAGGATGAAATGCGTTATAAAGACGCTGTCGTGCTGAGCTATTCCGTCAGCTGCCCGGAAATGGGGAGCGGGGAGGGCTTTGAGCGCGTCGGCGGCTATTATGAAAACAGAACGGCTAAGATGATTCGCTACATAAAAAACCGGCTTTACAGGGAAAGCGCCGCAAGATGCAGGAGAAGCGCCCTGAAAAGAATCCCGTTTGCCAAATCCGTCTTTCATTCCGAATTTTACGAGACATATGTTTCGGACACGGTGCTTTCGATTTACGAGGACGAGTTCGAAGGCATTTACGGGGCTGAAGGCCGGACGCTGAGAAGCGCGCAGAACTGGTTTCTTCCCAAGGGCAGAAAAATGCGCCTGGGTGAATTTTTCGTACGCAAGACCAAGTGGAAAAACATATTTATCGGCAGCATCGCGGGGGAAATCCCGGCACGGATTCAGGAGGGGAAAGACCAAGCCTTTTTCGGTAATTGGGAGCTTCTTATAAGACGGCATTTCAACCCCAACAATTTTTATCTTTCCGAAGAGGGATTTACCGTCTTTTATCAGGAGGCTGCGATCGCGCCGTTTGAGGCGGGGATAATCACCTTCACCGTGCCGTACGGGGCTTTCGGAAATTCGCTTGCTTTTAAGCTTCAAGGCGACATTTACGAGAATGAAATGATATAAAACGCTGGAGCGGGCTCCCGCACAGCTTGTCCAAAAGTGTCATTTAGGAATTGTTAAGGGGTCGGAACCCCTTAACGCTGGATTTGTCCGCAGGCGGACATGCGCCGCCGGAGGACACACTGGACAAAACCATCGGTTTTGTCCGCGCCAAGAGGAAGGTCGAGGGGGAATTGGATTCCCTCTCGAAAGGCTGTCGAGTTTTTCGACAGCCTCACGCGGGAGCAGACTCCCGCATTTTATATTAAATCATAAGACAGGATTTTACCCTTATCGCTTTGCAAGAGAAAATATTTGTAGTAGAATGGCATATAGTAAAGGGGTGTCCTGATGAGAATTCTGCCGGCTGATTATATTATTATGGCCGTTTATCTGGTTATCGTCATTTCCCTCGGAGTTTACGTGTCAAACCAGGGGGAAAGCGCCGTCCACATGCTGCTCGCGGATCGGCAGATCGGCCTTTATTCGCTCGCGGCGTCGTTTATAGCGACGGAATGGGGCACTATCAGCCTTGTTTTTCAGGCGGGCGCCGGAGGACTTAACCCGCTGAGGCAGCTTTACGCCGCATGGGCGCTGCTTGCCGCGTTTCTGATAGCGGGATTCTGGGGCATTCCGACGATCACGCCGCGCCGAAAAAAGCTGATGACGGCCGGGGAGATTATCGGGGAACGCTTCGGCAAGACGGCAAGGATTATTTTCGGCGTATTTATGTCGGGCGTTTATATTCTGCTTTTAGGCGCGCTGCTTTCGGCTTTCAGCCGGATGTTCGCCGTTTTTCTCGGGACAAGCCCCGCATTCATGATGCTTTTAATGGTGCTGGTGGCTGTCGTTTATACGGTTTCCGGAGGCATGTGGTCGGTTGTTCTGACAAGCTATATCCATGTTTTTGTGATAGGCGTCATGATACCCGTTTCGGCGCTTTTTTCTATGAAGGCCGCGGGGGGGTTCGACGCGCTCTTTACGGAGCTTGCCGAGATTGAGGCCAAGGCGGCGCCCGCGGCCGCAACGCTTGCTTCGGACACGGGCCCTGCGGCGATTTTTATTAAGTTCCTGCTCTTTTTATGCGCGGCGCTATGCTTCCCGACTATTTACGCCAGGGCCTGCTCCGCACGCTCGGTCGGCGCTTCGTACAAGGGATTCCTTTTGGGCGCGATCTCCATGCTCGGCTGCGCTGTGTTCTCCTCTGTAATCGCGGCGTCCGCCGCGGCGGTCAGCCCGAAGGCTGCCGGGGCCGCGGCTTTTGCGAAAACGATAGTGGCGTCGACGCCGAAGGGGCTGACGGGGCTTATGTGCGCCGCTTCGATGGGAATTTTCATGTCGGGGTGCTCGGCATATTACCTCGCGGTGGGACGGATGCTTTCAAAGGACGTTGCCGAACAGCTTCTGCCGGAAAACAAAAAGCCCGGCGACGCGGACAGCATTAAGTTTTTGCGCGTCGGAGTGATTTTATCGGCGCTTATTTCTTTTATTATAGGTTACCGCTCGGACAATCTTACCGCGGTTCTGACGTTTTTCCTGACCGCGGCGGCTTCGGGCGGCGCAGCCTGCACGCTCGCCGGGGTTTATTGGAAAAAGGCGACGAAGGCGGGGGCCGCGGGATCATTTCTCGCGGGAGGGACTTTCTATGCGGCTGCCAGATTTTATTTTCACCGCGGATATAACGTAGCCGCTTTCGGCGCGGTGATTTTTTCGTTCGCCGCGATGGCAGCGTTATCCCTGATTTTCGCAAACAAAACGGAGAGGGCGGTATAATGGGATTTAAGATGTTCTGCGAGTTTACAATCGGGTTTGCGTTCGGCTCGTTTTTATGCATTTACTTAAACGTTATAATGAAGGGCGCGCCGGAGATAATCCGCATGCTCAAAAGCCTGCGGCTTCCCGTGAGCTTCAGGTAGGGGAGGGGCATTTATATGTTTACCGTTACTATGTGGGCCGCGTCAATCCTCGGCTTCTTCTTCACGGCGCTTTGTCTGAGGCTTATTAATTATATTGTAAAAAAATCGGATATTGAGGATGAGCCGGACTCATGCAAATAAAAAAGGCAGCGACGCTCCTTTTATTGCCGATGTTTTTAACTCTCTCGGCCTGCGCCCCGGTCAACAAGGCATATAACCGCCAGTTCTTCACGATGGACACGGTTATAGACCTTTCCGTATATTCCGATTCAAAAAGCGGGGTGAAAACGGCGCTTGACGCGGCGGAAAAGGAATTTTTCAGGATCGCGGCGCTTTGCGACCGCTTTTCTGCCGGAAGCGAAGTAAGCAAAATAAACAAAAACGCGGGGAAGGAGCCGGTCAAGGTTTCGGACGACGTTTTCTTAATGATCAGCGACTCGCTTTCATGGGCTAATCGGACGGGCGGCGCGTTCGACATTACTGTCGGGCCTCTAATGGATTTATGGGATTTCGGAAAAGAAAAAAATTCTCCGCCGTCCGAGGCGGAGATTAAAAAAGCGCTTATAAAATGCGGGTACGGTAAGGTCATATTAAATAAGAACAACAAAACGGTTTTTCTGACGCAGCCGGGAATGGCGCTGGATCTGGGCGGGATAGCTAAGGGCTACGCCACGGACCGGGCGGCGTCTGTGCTCAGAAAATCGGGAATCAGGAGCGGCATAATAAACGCGGGCGGAAACATCTTCGTTATAGGCGGCAGGCCCGACGGCCAAAAATTCATGGTCGGCGTTCAAAACCCGAGGGAACAGGGCTCCGTTATAGCGGTCTTGCCGCTTTCGGACAAAGCGGCGGTCTCCTCGGGCGACTACCAGCGTTATTATATTTACGAAGGCGTGCGGTACTGCCACATACTTGACCCGAAAACCGGATACCCCGCGAAGGGGGTTACCGAGACGACCGTTATCGGCGGTTCAGCGGAAATATGCGATATTCTTTCAACTTCCCTTTTCGTGATGGGACGGGAAAAGGGCTATGATTTCGCATCCGCTTTAAGCGAAATAGACGGCGCGATGTTTGCGACCGAGGACAAAAGAATCAGGGCGACTCCCAAGCTCAAAGAAATTATGGAGCCCGAAGAGGCCGGGGGATATATAACTGAATAAACTCAGGCATTCCAGCTTTTGAGATATTCTTTCTGCGCTTCCGTCAGTTCGTCAAAGTCAACCGGGATCGAGCCGAGCTTCGCGCGCGCGACGTAATCGTCTATCTCGGCGGGAACGTCGATTACTTTTCTGCCGAGCTTTGCGTAGTTTTCCAAAAGGTAAGCTGCGGAAAGCGCCTGAAGCGCGAAGCTGAGGTCCATTATTTCGGCCGGATGGCCGTCGCCCGCGGCCAGGTTTACAAGCCGCCCTTCGCCAAGCAGGTTGAGGGTTTTTCCGTTTGGAAGCGTATAGCCGACAATATTAGCGCGGCGGGTCTCTTTTTTTACGCAGACGAGCTCTAGGTCGGAGCGGGAAACCTCGACGTCGAAGTGGCCCGCGTTGCACAGGACGGCTCCGTCTTTCATAAGCGGAAAATGCTCTTTTGTTATCACGTCCCGGCAGCCTGTGACGGTTATGAAAAGATCCCCGAGGGCGGCGGCTTTTTTCATGGGCATGACGGTGAAACCGTCCATATGCGCTTCGAGCGCCTTGACGGGGTCTATTTCCGTTATGACGACTTTCGCGCCGAAGCCCTTCGCGCGCATGGCAACGCCCTTGCCGCACCAGCCGTAGCCCGCGACGACCACGGTTTTTCCGGCGACGATCAGGTTTGTCGTGCGGTTTATGCCGTCCCACACGGACTGACCTGTTCCGTAACGGTTATCAAACAAATACTTTGTTCGCGCGTTGTTTACGGCTATCATCGGAAACATCAGCGCGTTTTCTTTTTCCATGGCGCGAAGGCGAAGGATCCCGGTCGTGGTCTCCTCGCAGCCGCCCCGGACGTTTGCGGCAAGGTCCTGCCTTTTTGTGTGCAGCATGTTCACAAGGTCGCCGCCGTCGTCTATTACGACCTCCGGGCGGCAGGCGAGCGCCGCTTCGATATGGCTTTCGTATTCCTCGGGGGACGCGCCGTGTACGGCGAAAACCTCGACGTTATCAAACGAGGCGAGCGCCGCCGCGACGTCGTCCTGCGTTGACAGCGGGTTTGAGCCGGTCGCGTATACCGAAGCGCCGCCGGACGCCAGGACGGTGACGAGATAGGCGGTTTTTGCCTCCATATGAACCGAAAGGGTTATTTTTATGCCGTCAAACGGCTTTTCTTTTAAGAATTCGCTTTCAATATTGCTTAAAACGGGCATATTAGCCTTTACCCAGTTTATTTTCTGAAGCCCCGACGGCGCAAGCGAGGGGTCTTTTATTACCGACATTTTTCTACGCCCTTTCCTCAGGTATATTTTTAATAATTTCGGTCATCAGGCGGGAAAAGCCATCAGAAACCCGTTTTGAAACTTCTAAGACTTCAAGCTCGTTAAGCTCGCGCCCGGTGATTCCAGCAGCCATATTCGTTATGCAGGATATGGCGAGCACCCGCATGCCCGCGTGACGCCCGGCGACCGCTTCGGGTACGGTGGACATCCCTACGGCGTCTGCACCCAGCGCCTTAAACGCGCGTATCTCGGCGGGTGTTTCATACTGCGCGCCCGGCGCGTAAACATAGACGCCCTCGTTAAGCTTAACCCCGACGGTTTCAGACGCTTTTACGGCGATTTCTGAAAGCTCGTTCGAATAGGCGCGGGTCATATCGGGAAACCTCGGGCCGAATTCGCTGAGGTTTTCGCCCCACAGAGCGGGGGGAGCCAAAAAACCGATATGGTCGCGAATAAGCATCAAAGCGCCCTCGGCAAAGCCGGGATTTATTCCGCCCGCTGCGTTTGTCAGCAGCAGATTGGATATGCCGAGCGTTCTGAACACTCTGACCGGAAGTATTGTGTCGAGCACGTCATAGCCCTCGTAACAGTGAAACCTGCCCTGCATCGCGAGCACGCGGCGGGAACCGGCGTCGCCCGCGATAAGAAGCCCGCTGTGCCCGGGAGCGGTCGAGCGGGAAAAGCCCGGAATCGAAGTATACGGTATCGTTTCGGTATTTTTGAGGGATGAAGCGAAGGGGCCGAGCCCGGAGCCGAGGACGACCGCGATATCCGGTATCCTTGCAAGGCGGGTTTTGATAAACTCCGCGGCGGAAGCTATATTCCGGCGGTGATTTTCTATTCTGTCCATACCGTCAAGTCTCCTTTTGCTTTATTTTACCACGCTTTTAATTCCCGAACGTATCTTTTTTTTTAGATATATAGTATAATCCGGGTAAGACGGATTGCAAAGGGGTTAAAAAGCATGTTTATATCATTTTTGGGCGCGGCGCATGAAGTTACCGGAAGCTGCCATTATCTCGAGGCCTGCGGCAAAAAAATGCTGATCGACTGCGGCATGTTTCAGGGCAGAGACGAAAAACAGAACGAGGACAGCCTCGGTATTAACGCGGGTGAAATCGACTATATTTTTATTACACACGCGCATATAGACCACACGGGGCGGCTGCCGCTTCTCTCAAAGCTGGGCTTTCACGGCGAAATCTACGCCACCAGCGCGAGCTGCGACCTTTGCTCTATTATGCTGCGCGACAGCGCGCATATACAGGAGTTTGAAAGCGAATGGAAAAGCCGCAAGGGAAAGCGTTCCGGAGCGGGGATCACGGAGCCGCTTTACGGCATGCAGGACGCCGAAAACGTGCTCAAGCTTTTTAAGCCCTGCATATACGACAACCTTATAAGCATAGCTCCGGGAATTACGATCAGGTTTGTAGACGTCGGGCATCTTTTGGGCTCCGCATCGCTTGAAATTTATCTTGAAGAAAATAACGAAAAGAGAAAAATCGTTTTCTCGGGAGATATAGGAAACTCAAACCAGCCCATAATAAAGGACCCCGAATACATTAACGACGCGGACTATATTGTTATGGAGTCCACATACGGCGATCGCGAGCACGAGCCGGTCGCGGACTACAGGGTGAGTCTCGCCTCTATAATAAAGGAAACGTTCGACCGCGGGGGAAACGTTGTGATTCCTTCGTTTGCGGTCGGAAGGACGCAGGAGCTTTTATATTTTCTGCGCGATATAGAAGAAAAACAGATGGTCGAGGGACATCCGAATTTCCCTGTCTATGTCGACAGCCCGCTTGCCGTCGAAGCGATAAAAATATTCGGGAAGGACGTCTACGGATATTTTGACGACGAGGCCATGGAGCTTGTCAGGAAGGGGATTAACCCGATTTATTTTCCGTCGCTCAAAACGTCGGTCACGTCCGACGATTCGCGGGCTATAAACTTTCTGACGGAGCCTGCCGTAATCATCTCCTCAAGCGGCATGTGCGAGGCAGGTCGTATCAAGCATCACTTAAAGCACAACCTGTGGAGGCCGGAGTCCACCGTGGTTTTCGTGGGGTTTCAGGCGAAAGGAACGCTGGGACGCGCGCTTTTGGAGGGCGCCAAGAAGGTTAAGCTGTTCGGCGAGGAAATTGAAGTGAAAGCTCAGATTAGGGAGCTTCACGGAATAAGCGGGCATGCCGATCAGAAGGGCCTTTTAAGATGGCTCGAAGCCTTCAATCAGAAAAAACCGGAGCGCGTTTTCATTGTTCACGGCGAGCGCGAGGTGGGCGACGGCTTCGCGAAGCTGATCGCCGGGAAGTATGGTCTCGTTACGGCTGTTCCCGACCGCGGGGACAAGTACGACCTTCTGCAAAACGTCTGCGTATACAAAGCTGAACCCGCGCCTGTCGCCGAAACGCTGCCCGGCTTAAAGGGAACGCAGTTTGGTTCGCCGGTATTCGGGAGGCTTGTAGCCGCAGGAAACCGCCTTATGGAGGTAATCCGGCGCAGCGAGCACGGAGCGAACAAGGATTTGGACGCTTTTACCCGGCAGATCGATTCGCTTTCGGAAAAATGGGGCCGATAATATAAAATCTTGCACTTAATTATCGGTGAATAAAAGCGCAATGCAGGGGCGTACACCCCTGCATTGCACTTAATCAGTGCTCTTATTTCCCCAGCATGGATTTTACGGCTTTATTAAGAAATTCGGCGCAGCCTTTTACATTCTTATCGTAATACTTTGTAAAGCGTTCGTCGTCAAGGTACATCTGCGTAAGGCCGATATGTGCTTCGGGCGAGTAGCCTTTCCAGGTGAAGCCTAGCCATTCCCGGTGAAGCGCGGCGATTTCCTTACCCGTTTCTCCGGCAGGGTCTTCACCGTTTAACACCGCTTTTTCAAGAAGGGCGTTTATTTTCTGGGCGGTCTCCTGCATCTTGGCGTAATCTTCCTCCGAAAGGCCCATAAATTTTTCGTTGCTTTCTTTGACGGCTTTCTCGCCGTATTTTTGGCGGATTT
Source organism: Bacillota bacterium (assembly GCA_030705725.1). Lineage (GTDB taxonomy): Bacteria > Bacillota > Clostridia > Oscillospirales > Butyricicoccaceae > UBA6114. Next base: position 161 of record JAUZPW010000033.1, on the reverse strand, counting down.
CGGTCCCATACTTTTTTTCGTTTTCCTGTATAAGGTTTTGCTTTATTCCTTCGAATTTTTCTTTATCTTTCATAATTATCAATCCTTTCCGGGCGTTTATCGTTTTGTCGACGTTTTTTATCAGGAGGGTCATCTTCATTTGCTGTTTTTCAAGCTTTTCG
>JAUZPW010000329.1 GCA_030705725.1 Bacillota bacterium | reverse complement strand
GGCGCGGCGTCGATGGGGCGGAAGGTAACCATGTTTTTTACCTTCTGGGGGCTTAATATTTTGAGAAAGAGCGAGCATGTCGGCGTTAAAAAGAGCTTTATCGAGAAAATGTTCGGAATAATGATGCCCCGGGGGAGCAGGAAGCTCGGGCTTTCGCGGATGAACATGCTTGGAATGGGCCCGAAAATGATACGCATGGTCATGAAGAACAAGAACGTGCAGACGCCCGAGGAGCTGCTTAAAGCCGCCATGCAAAGCGGCGTCAGGATTGTCGCCTGCCAGATGTCGATGGACATTATGGGCATAAAGAAGGAGGAGCTTATCGACGGCGTCGAGATCGCCGGGGTCGCTACCTTCCTGGGTTCGGCCGAGCAATCCGACACGAACCTCTTTATCTAGAATTTTTCAAGGTTTTTGATGGCCGGGTTATTTATCACATTGCCGTCAATATCATAACGCGAGCCGTGGCAGGGGCATTCCCAGGTGAGCTCGTCGGGGTTCCACGTAAGCTCGCAGCCGAGATGGGCGCATCTTGCCGAAACGGCATAGACGGCGCCCTCTTGGTTTTTATAAACGCCGATCTTGCGCCCGTCGTGCTCGACAATCCCGCCGTGCCCGTTTTGGACGGATTCAAGCTTTGCGTCCGGTATCCTGAACACGCTTTTTGAAAGCCCCGCGACGGATTCGCCGATGTCGGCGGCGGCGTTTTTCATGGAGGCTGTGATATTGAAGCGGCCCGGGTCGAACACCTCGGAATATGGGTTTTTGACGCCCGTTATCGCGTCCGAGAGGATCATTGCCGAAACCATGGAGCTTGTCATGCCCCATTTCTTGAAGCCTGTCGCGACGTAAACGTCCGGCAGGGATTCCGAGTAGCGGCCTATATACGGTATTTCATCCACCGAGAAGCAGTCCTGGGCAGACCAGCGGTAACGCTCAACGGCTTTGGGGTACCATACCGCCGCCTGGGCCGCGATTTTGCCGTACAGGCCGCCGTCGGTGTTTTTGCCGGTTCTGTGGCTTCCGCCGCCGAGCAGAAGCAGGTTGCCGAAATTGCGGAACGAATACCCGTTTTCGTTTTCGTCGATATACATTCCGTCCAGCTCCTGCGCGTTTTCAAACGCTATGACATAGGAGCGCTCCTGATGCATCCTCAGGAAATAATAGCCCGGCGCGTTGATAAACGGATAGTGCGTCGCGACGACGATTTTATCCGCCCGAATCTTATTTTTTTCGGTGAAAACGGTGTTATCCTTTATATCGACCGCCTTTGTATGCTCGTATATCGTAAGCTTTTCCGCTATGGGCATCAGAAACTCGAGCGGGTGAAACTGCGCCTGATTGTTAAACCTTACGGCACCGACCACGGGTATCGGAAGCGACGTTTCCCTTACAAACTCCGCGTCTATTCCGAGCTTTACGGCGGCTTCCGTTTCGTCTCTGAGCTTCTTTTCATTCGACAGGGAATAAACATAGGCGGGAAGCCGCTTAAAATGGCAGTCGATCCCGTTTTTTTCGATTATCCCGGCGTATTCTTCTATTGCCTCCTGGTTTGCGGCGGCATACATCGCGGCTTTTTCGGCGCCTACGTTTGATATAAGCTTATCGTAAAACAGGTCGTGCTGAGAGGTTATTTTAGCCGTTGTGTTTTGCGTTACGCCGCCCGCCGTTCGCTCAGCCTCGATGAGCACTACGTCACGCCCTTTTTCCCTGAGCAGAGAGGCCGTGAGAAGCCCGGCCATGCCTGCGCCTATTATGGCGACATCGGCGGACATATCGTTTTCAAGCGCTTTTCTTTCCGGGAATCGGCTGCCGGCAGCCCAAACGGAACCCATAAAATCACTCCAAATTTATGTTATGGATTATATTATTACCGGTTGCTGCAAATTAAGAGATAACAAATAATGCCAACGACGGCAAAACAGCCGGTATCGGGGCTATGTGCCCTTATACCGGCTGTTTTTGTTTTTTATCTTTTTAGAGGCTGTTTAATCTTTATTTTTCATTGAAAGGGATATGCGCTTGAGCGCTGGGTCGACCGACAGCACCGTTACCGTTACGGAGTCGCCGACCTTGCAGACTTCCGTCGGGTGCTTTATATACCGGTCGGACATTTCGGAAATATGGACAAGGCCGTCCTGATGGACGCCGATATCGACGAACACGCCGAAG
>JAUZPW010000328.1 GCA_030705725.1 Bacillota bacterium | reverse complement strand
TCTTATAAAAAAAACCTATCTGGCAGCATATCTCCGCTCTCGGGGGATCGTGCTCAAAGCTTCTGAGAAGGGCCTTAAGTACATTCTTGTCGTCGTTTAAGAACCGGTAGCAGCCCGCAAGATCCATGCTCGCGTCCATATAATTCGACGGCAGTCCACCCCGTGTGTCTAAAAAACGGTTGTAATACTCAATAGCCTCCGCGAAACGCCTGTTTATGAACAGCTCTCTTGCGTAATAGAATAGATTCCGGTCGGAAAGTTTTTTCCCCTCGGCTATCATCTTTTCGAATATTTTTAGATTCCTGTCCGACCTTTTGTGCGAGCTCATATGAGTGACGCAAATATCGGTGTCGAGGATTTTCCCGTCAAGGATCATATACTCGTGAATAGGATCGTGCCACGTAAATCCCTTAGATCTTTTAAGAAGCCTTTCGCGCATGAAAACGCACGGCGGAAGCCCCCCCTCGTTCCCGCCGACTATGTATTTCATCATAACGACGTCAAAAGCCGGGTCAAAGCCCCGCTTAAGTTTTTTGAACTTTTCCCTGTCCTCCTCTAAAAGAACATCGTCCGCGTCAAGCCACATGATATATTCCATCGCGGCTTTTGAAAACGAATAATTTCTGGCCTTTGAAAAATCGTCCGTCCACTCGAAATCGTATATTTTATCCGTGTATTTTAACGCAGTCTTTTTCGTTTCATCCGAGGATCCCGTGTCGACGATAATAATCTCGTCGACGAGATCACGCACTGAATCAAGGCATCTCCCGAGCGTCTTTTCCTCGTTCTTACCGATCATGCATAAGCTTCTGTTCATATTATACCGGCCTCCCTGAATTTTCGCCTGTTATACTCTATAATGGGGCTGTCGGGCTTGAAAGCTGCCGCCCTCTCGTTGTATTCAACAGCCTCCCGGAATTTCCCGAGCTTAAAATAGCAATAGCAAAGGTCGACGCAGGGTATAAATCCGCCTAGCTCGTATAGGTGCATTTCCGTGTCGCACTTTGGTATCAGGAGCTTAAAAATCAGCTCATACCAGGCTATCGCCCGCTCATAATCTTCTTTTTCCTTGTATAAATTTCCGATATGGCACAAGACCTCCGGCTTCATAATCCCGAACTCCATGGTGCGTATAAGTATACTGAGCGCCTCGTCGTATTTGCGGTCTTTTACATAATAAGCGGCCAGGCGGATACAGGCGTCGGGCACGTATATCGGGTTTATTTCGTCCGAATTCATAAATTTGAGATAATATTGGAACGCTCTCTCTAATTTTCCGTTGTTATAAAGCTCCGTCGCATAGTAATAAAGTTCGCGCGCGTTCGGTTTCCCTAGGCTAATTGCTTTTTCAAGGATTTTTAAGTTTCTGTCCGTCTGCTCTTTTTTGCCGGCATGCATAATGCAAATATCGGTATTAAGAATTTCTCCCGAGATTTCAATATACTCGTGCACCGCCCCCACCCATTTGTAATTCTTGCTCCTCCGCAATAATCGCTCCCTGTAAAAGGCCGCTGTCACGCGTCCGCTCTCGTCGTAACCGACCGCGTATTTCATAAGAACGACGTCAAACATAGGCTCTTCGATTTTTTTAAGCTCAATAATTTTTTCAAGGTCTTCAGTCTTTATCGTATCGTCGGCGTCAAGCCACATAATGTAATCCATAGAGGCCTTTGAAAAAGAGAAATTTCTCGCAGCGGCAAAATCCTCCGTCCATGAAAAATCGTATATCTTATCGGTATATGTCTCCGCGATCCGTTTTGTTCCGTCTTCCGACCCCGTGTCGACCACGATGATTTCATCGGCGAAGCTCCGTGCAAGCTCCAGGCATTTGCCAAGAATTTTTTCTTCGTTTTTTACGATCATACATAAACTGACAGTCATATCTTAAGTCCTCATAACATCCGGCCAGGCAACTGTTTTATTTCAATTGCCTGACCGGATTATATTTGTGCTCGCCGGAATTTATAAAGCAACGTAGTCCGAACTTTCAAATACGTTGAAGACGTCGTTTGAAAACAGGTTTGGCGCTATCTGCGAGTATATTTTTGTTTTATCTGTTGCGCCCAGAAGCTCGATTTCCAGAAGCGAACCCTTCTGAATATTGTCGTAGAGTGTGAGCAGCGTGCCCGACGACGCCGGAAGCGTGAAGCTCAGGCTTGCGACAACCGATTT
>JAUZPW010000327.1 GCA_030705725.1 Bacillota bacterium | reverse complement strand
TTCGCGAGAGTGACGCTTCGTCGCTAAACGCTATTGCGAATCAACCTTACGTACTTAAATGGATGCCCGATTGGGAATCCGACATGGAAGATACCACGTGTCTTATTCAATATTTTATTTCACAATATCCTCTGGCGGATAAATACAAAGCCCGGGTCATGTTTGCTGTTGAGCTTGGCGGCGCAGTAATTGGTATGGTTGGAATCGGGAACAAGAAAGAGGTCGAAAACGAAATTGAAATAGCCTATTTCGTGTCCGAGGCATACGCGGGCAAAGGTTATATTTCCGAGGCCGCAAAGGCAGTCTCGCGCTGGGCGCTTGATAACTTGAAAATGGAATATCTGATTGCAATCGTTGAGCCGGACAATTATCCATCTCAGCGAGTGGTCGAAAAATGCGGCTTCAGTAAGGTTGATAAGCGAATGATTCTTAATTCAGGAGAAAAGGAAGAAAAACCATTCTTTTACTATCGTTTGTATAACGCTTGATTATTCCTTTAGATCATCTTCCGAAAAAGAAAAAATCCTGCTGATTATATCTCAGCAGGACTTTATTATCATTTTCGCGGCGGCGCACATTCTAGCCCTTTATTTCAGCCAGCGCTAACCTGCGGTTTTTTATTCTATTTGTTTATTAACAGCAGTCCCGCGAAGCAAAGACCTACGCCCGCAACCTGAGTAAGCGACACATTCTCACGATAAAAAAGAATTCCGATGGGAATCAGCAGCACCGAAAGCGCTATATAAGACATTAAAGGCCCTGTGCTGACATCCGCTCCCAGACGGTAAGCCATTAGGTAACCGTATTCAAGCCCGACGATCGTGACGCCAAGCGCTACGCTTACCCAGCTTAATCCCGAAAAGGATTCTATGAATCCTTTTTGATGCGGGCTCATAAAAAACAGCGCTAAGCAGGCTGACGCCGCTATAAGATACGTCACAATCAGGGAGATAAAAGGATTCGCGTTTTGTGGCGTAGATTTGGACGCTACATGGTAAGCCGCGTTTGAGAAAACAACAAGCGAAAGCGGCCAGAAATACTGCGGCATAAATTTTCCTCCCGGGTAGGCTCTATTTCACGTAATCGAACTGAAATCCCGCAATGGAAACGGTGTCGCCCTCCTGTATGCCCATCTCCTCAAGTTTCCCGAAAAGTCCGGCGTTTCTCAGCACTCGTTCAAAATACATTCTCGATTCAAGGTCGTCAAAATTGACCGAGCCCAGAACGCGTTCGATAAACGGGCCCTCTACGGTATAAACTCCTTCCGAAACAGAAATGTCAAACGTGACATTCAATCTGTCGTCCTCCGGCTCCGGCACGTATTCCGGTTCGTAGGTCAAAACCGGGGGCAGCGTCTGAAGCTTTTTCCAGACGGCGAGTATAAGCTCCGGTACTCCCGCTCTAGTGGCCGCGGAAATTTCATACAGCGGGATACTGCGCTCTTTCGCGTATTCCTTAAGCTTTTCCAGAAGCGACGTGTCGTAAAGAATATCCGTTTTATTTGCGGCGATTATCTGCGGCCTTTCAGCCAGGGCCCCGCTGTATTCTCTGAGCTCACGGTTAATTGTTTCGAAATCCGAAACGGGGTCCCGCCCTTCGCTTCCCGACGCGTCGACGATATGAATAAGCAGTCTGCAGCGTTCTATGTGGCGAAGGAAATCATGGCCCAGCCCGGCGCCTCCTGACGCTCCTTCGATAATTCCCGGAATATCCGCCGCAACAAAGGACGCCCCTTCCGTAACGGAAACAACGCCGAGATTCGGCGTCAGGGTCGTAAAATGGTAGTTTGCGATTTTCGGGCTGGCGGATGATATAACCGAGAGAAGCGTCGACTTTCCCACGTTCGGGAAGCCTAAGAGCCCGACGTCGGCTATCAGCTTTAGTTCAAGAAGGACTTCAAGCGCCTGCCCCTTCTGCCCGCTTTTCGCAAAGTGCGGCGTCTGCCTGGTGGGCGTGGCAAACCTTGCGTTTCCGAACCCGCCGTTACCGCCGCGCGCCGCTATAAAGGGCTCGCCGTCGGATAAATCCTTTATAAGCGACTTTGTATTATAATCCCTTATTAAGGTACCGCGCGGAACTCTGATAACGAGGTCCTCCCCGTCTTTTCCGGAGCATCTTTTTTTGCTGCCGTCGGATCCGTTTTGCGCTTCGTATTTTCTCTTGTAGCGGAGGTCCA
>JAUZPW010000326.1 GCA_030705725.1 Bacillota bacterium | reverse complement strand
TCGACGGTTCTGATGGAAAACGCGGGGCGGGCTATGGCTGCGGAAATGGAGCCGCTTTATAGTAAAAAGGTCGTTGTTTTCTCAGGCGGCGGCAACAACGGCGGGGACGGGCTTGTGGCGGCAAGGCTCGCGGTTTCAAAAAACGCGTTTTCGGTAAAGGTCTATATGCCGAAGGGCGCTTCCTTAACACATGATACCGCCGAAATGAAGAAAAGGTTCGTGGAATACGGCGGCACGGTCGACGAAATATCTGAAATCGACGCCTGTGTAATAAAAGAATGCTCGAACGCGGATATTATTGTCGACGCCCTGTTCGGAACGGGCTTAAGCCGCGAGCCAGCGGGGCTCTATGCCCGGATGGTAGACGCGATAAACGGCTCGAAGGCAAAGATATTCTCGGCGGATCTGCCGAGCGGCGTTTTTACGGACAGCGGCCGGGTTTCCGAACATACCGTCAAAGCTGACAAGACAATTACATTTACACTTGCCAAACCCGCTCATTTTCTGATGCCGTCCGCCGAATACTGCGGCAAGGTAGCTGTGAGGCCGATCGGAATTCCGGGTGAAGCTTATATTAATGAACAAACCGCATTTGAATCGGTAGATGAAGATTTTCTCTTTAAAACGATCAAAAAAAGAAGTCTTGACACCCATAAGGGAAGCTACGGAAAAGTGCTTCTGATCTGCGGGAGCGAAATCTATACGGGCGCTCCGTATTTTGCTGCCGAAGCATCTCTCAGAACCGGAAGCGGACTTATTTACCTCTGCGTTCCCGAAAAAATTCATCCGATTCTGGCGTCTAAGTGCAGCGAGGCAATCGTTGTTCCGGTTTCCGGGAATAAGGAGGGCGAAATCTCGGCTGCGGCATATAAGGAAATTTCGGGGTACATCGAAAAATGCGACGCCATGCTTATAGGCCCCGGCCTCGGGCGAAGTGCGGATACGCAGGAATTTATCCTTGAAACCGTTATGAGAGCAAACATTCCCGCGGTTTTGGACGCGGACGGTATAAATGCTTTTTGCGGGCATATAGATTTACTGGGAAAACGCGGCGCGCCCACAGTATTAACGCCTCACGCGGGCGAGTTTACGAGATTATCCGGCCTTTTTGCAAACACCGAAAACGCCTCAGGATTTGCCGTTAAAAACGGCGTTACGGTTTTGCTAAAGGGTCACCGTACGATTGTCGCCGACAGAACCGGAAAAGTGCGCATAAATACGACGGGAAATCCGGGTATGGCTAAGGGCGGCTCGGGCGACGTGCTTTCGGGCATCATCGTTTCCCTTATCGGCCAGGGTCTGAGCGCGCCGGACGCCGCCGCCGCAGGCGCCTATATCCACGGCAAAGCCGGAAATATCGCCGCAAACCGATACGGCGAATATTCGATGACGCCGACCGATATTAAAAACTCAATTTGCGAGGTGTTAAAAAAATTTAATTCGAGGGAGTGGTAGGTATAGTTAAAAAACGTCTGTTAGCCGCTTTGCTGCTAATTGCGGCGCTGACGGGGCTCACCGCATGCAAAAGCTATGGAAATGCGAAAAAAGCCGCCGGGGACGTTCAAAAATTTTATTCCGGCATATCAGCCGTTTCGTCAAAATATAAGATTACTTCGGATTTTAATGAACGGGTAAACGAATTTACCTTAAACTATACTAAAAAGAAGGAAGAAAACGCGACCGTTACGGTGCTGGAGCCGAAAGAGATAAGCGGCATCAGCGCAAAAATATCGCAGGATACGCTTGAGCTTTCGTATGAAGGCTCGTCACTGGCAGTTGCCTTTCCGGAGATACGGGGATATTCCCCACTCGAAGCGCTGCCCGGAATTCTTCTGGAGCTGAAAAACGGCGTGCCTGCTGAAGTCGGTTCGGAAAAAATTAGCGGAGACGAATGCGTAACGCTTACATATGAGGAAAAGGTAGAAAAACAAGCTGTGACTAAACGCATCTGGATAGATGAAAAAACGCTTTTTCCTGTAAAAGCTGAGCTTTACACCGGGGGAAGCGCGGTTTTGTCCCTTGAATTTCTGACTTTCAGCGCGGAGTAAAAAAAGTATCTTTTTCATCAAACTTATTAAAATAAAGGGCAGCCCCGGTCGAAAGGCCGGCGCGCTTTTGCACCTGAAACGACTATTTTCAACTTTAGATTATTTGGACATGTTGACCTTTGGGTACCTAT
>JAUZPW010000325.1 GCA_030705725.1 Bacillota bacterium | reverse complement strand
CGAGCAGTCGGGCGGCATAGGGTTCTTAAAAGCCGTAAGCGGTCCTTATACGGCTCTTAAATTTATGCCCACGGGCGGCGTCAACGCAGCCAATATGAATGATTATCTTGCGTTCTCAAAGGTTATAGCCTGCGGCGGTTCATGGATGGTAAAGCCTGAGCTTATTAATACGGGCGATTTTGCGGCGATAACCGCGCTTACCCGCGAAGCGGTCAATACTATGCTGGGATTTGAAATTGCCCACGTGGGCATCAATTGTGAGAACGCCGATAAAGCGGCCGAAACCGCGAAAGCAATCTGCTCTCTATTCGGATTTGCTTATAAGCCGGGTAATTCGTCCGACTTTGCCGGTTCCGCGGTCGAATGCATGAAATCTCCGTTTCTCGGAACAAACGGTCATATAGGCATTAAAACGAATTCCGTCGAAAGAGCCGTTGCTCACCTTTCCACAAGAGGCATCCGTTTCAATGAGTCCAGCCGCAAAACGGACGATAAGGGCGTTACCAAAGCTATTTACTTTGCCGATGAAATCGGCGGCTTCGCGTTCCACCTTATGAAGAAATAAAATTGAGAAGATAATCCAAAACCTCCTGCCGCTAAATTTGCGCGGCAGGAGGTTGATTTTTTATTCGGTTTGCTTTTTAATGCTTTCGGGCATAAACGCAAAGGGAAAAATCTCGGAAAGCCTCAGCACCTTCATGTTGTCCCCGGATGAGCCCAATATAACTTCAAAATCGGAAGGGCTGCAGAATTCCTGCAAAACCTGCCTGCACACTCCGCAGGGCGGGCATAGCCCGTCGAAATCTTCCCCGGACTTCCCCCCGGCAATAGCAATAGCTTTGAAATCTCTCCGGTTTTCGGATAGGGCTTTGAAAATTGCTACCCGCTCGGCGCAAATAGACGGGGAATAAGCCGCGTTTTCAATGTTGCATCCAGTGTATACCGTTCCGTCGGAGCAAAGCAGCGCAGCTCCTACCGCGAAGTGAGAATACGGCGAATAAGATAATTTTCTTGATTCAATAGCCGTTTCCAGAAGTTTTTTGTATTCCTCCATCGTCTTTTTTCTCCCCGGCTTTAAGAATTTTTACTATACGGCTTGTTCCAAGCCTGGAACAGCCGAGCTTAACGAATTTCTCGGCGTCCTCCAGGCTCCCGATCCCTCCAGCAGCTTTTATTTTTACATTTTTCCCAATATTTCGGGTGAAAAGCTTTACATCGTCAAAGGTTGCGCCTCCACTCGAGAATCCCGTCGAGGTTTTGATGTAATCCGCGCCCGCATCTGTAATAATCCGGCACATAGTCTCCTTTTCCGCGTCCGTTAATAGGCACGCTTCAATGATGACTTTTAATACCTTGCCGCCGCAGGCCTCTTTTATAAGCCTTATCTCGCTTTCCACATAGTCGATGAGGCCTTCTTTAAGAGCGCCTATGTTAATAACCATATCGACCTCATCGGCGCCGTTTTTAATGGCGTCGCGAGCTTCAAAAACCTTTACGTCCGTCGTGCTGTATCCGTTCGGGAAGCCTATTACCGTGCAGATTCTCATACGGCTGCCTACATAATCCTTGGCGCGCCTTACGAACGAGGGCGGAATGCATACGCTTGCGGTATTATACTTAATTGCGTCGTCGCAAATCTGCCTTATCTGCTCCCACGTGCTGTCGACGTTCAAAAGCGTATGGTCTACCTTCGAAATTATTTCTTTTATATCCATGTTTCTCACTCCGTTTTATTTCATAAATCGCTGCATAAATGCACTCCGCCTTGATTTACGTAGGCGTAAATCAGCGGCTTAAGCTCTGGCGGTTCGGCGGAAAAACTGAGCGCCGCAAGGTACCGTTTAGCGGATTCGTCAACCGCATCGGCATTATTTGTATGCAACCAGGCAATAGTCTCGCCTTTTTTAATATAATCGCCCGTCTTGCGACAGAGCCTGATTCCCGCGCTGTGATCTACGGAAGCGTTAACAGTATTCCGTCCCGCTCCGAGAGTTACAGAAACGCGGCCTATCTCAGCTGTTTCCATTCTCTCTATATACCCCTCCCTCTCGCTTTTTACCGGCACAATATAATCCGCTTTCGGGAATAATCCGGTGTCTTTAATGTACCCTGCGTCTCCGCCTTCCTCTTTAACCATGGCGCAGAGCTTGTCGAAAGCGCTGCCGTTTTCTATTGCGTTTT
>JAUZPW010000324.1 GCA_030705725.1 Bacillota bacterium | reverse complement strand
GTGGTTTTTTTAAGCATCCGGCTGCGGGCTCGTTTTGTAAAACTTGCTATGCGCCCGTCATCCCCCGTTTTTCATCTGTAAATATCTTAAATACGCGCAGTAGAGCGTGTTTTTTATCCCGCCTAAGTCCGTTTCCGCCCGGTTAAAGCCGAGCTCAAGTCCGTTTAGTCCGAGCCTCGATAAGTACCCGTATCGATAAAGCGTCTGCCCGTTTTTGTAAGCGGCATCCCTGACGCCGAGGGCCGACGCCGCCGTCAGATAGGCGCGGTACGCCTCGTTCAGCGCGTCGTACTGCGCGCGGAAATCGATTGCCGCCGAGTTTTTCGCCTGCTCGATTTCGGCTTTTAATACGTCGATCTTGCTGTAATCCTTGACCGTCGCGGTCTGCCTGATTTCGAGGGCGGCCAGCTTTGCCAAAACGGCGGCGTTTTTTGAAAGCATCTCCGTGCTGTCTTTTTCAAAACTTATTTCCGGTATCTTTGAAAAAGCCGTTTCGTCAACCGAGGCGGGCGCTATCTCGGCCTTGTCCGCGTCAGACATACCGAGGGCCGTTTTCAAGCTTAGGAGGTCTTTCGCGGTTTCCTGTTTTTTTGTTTCGGCTAAATCCTCCGAAGCCTTAAGATCGGTTGACGCCGCGTCGTATTCGTTTTTTGTGATATAACCCGCCTTAAGCCTCGCTCCGTTGGCGGCGATTTCCTGTTTTTTGTATTCAAGCTGCTTTAGCGCGGCCCCTTCTTCCTGCAGGTCAAGGTTATAACCCAGATAAAGCTGTTTTGCCGCCAGTACCTTAAGCTGCACGGCGTTTTGGTACTGCATCTTCAAAGTCAGGTAATAAATATTGGCGTCGTCACGGTATTTTTTATAGCTCAGATACTGCGACGTCAGCTCGGCGCTGGGGCCTTCCGCGTTTAGCTTTTTAAGGCTTTCAACCATTCTGTAATTGTCCGAGTAGTCGCTTTCGGCGTCCTTTAAGTCCGCGGCGAGTTTTTTAAGCTCCGCGCTGTTGTTTTGCATAATACCCTCTATCGTTTCGAGCGAAACCTTTGCGTCCTCCGCAAAAGCAGCCGCCTCAAGCTCCATGCATAAAATCACAAAGCATAATAAAAGAGAAACAGCCTTTTTCATATAACCGCGATCCCCTCCCTAATAATCTTTATAGCCTCTTTCATCTTTGCGAAATAAAGCTTCTCGTCGAACCCCGATGAAAAATACTCGTAAAGAAAAAGCGAGTAAATCAGGTCTACTATAAGGTCCGAATCCGCGTCGGGCCTGATGACGCCCCTTTTTTTGTCCCGCTCGATCAGCTTGCGCACCTCGTTTATCAACTCGTTTCTGATCCTTACGATAAAGTCCAGGTCGTCCGCATACATGAGCATACCGATCCTGCAATACTCCGGCTTCATCCTCGCCCACTCGAAAGACGCCCTTGCCGCCTCCATCGAGAGCGTGAAAATATCGGCGTCCATATCGAAGCTCTCGGCGTTATATACTATTTCGTGTTTTTCCTCCGCTATCTTCCCGAACATGTAAAGGTATAAATCTTCCTTGCCCTCAAAGTACTGGTAGAAGCTGCCCCACGGGATATTCGCGGCCTTAATTATCTTGTTTAACGACGCGTCCTTGAAGCGCTGCGCCGAAAACTCGTGCACGGCGGCGTCAAAGATTCTTTTCTTCTTTTCTTCGTTTAAGCGGAAAAAAGTATCCTTCGGCACAAAAATAACCTCCTTACACGGGTTTTATCCGTATTCCTTCCTTAATGTCGTTGCCCGGATCCTTTAAGATCGCTTCGCCCTCTTTAAGGCCCTCGGTGATTTCAATATCGTCTCCGCTTAAAAGCCCTTTTTTGACCGTTCTTAATTTCGCCCTTCCGTTTTCCACTACGAAAACGCGGCTCTCGCCCTTGTAGTCAAAAACCGCACTGTCCGGCGCCTTGATTATATCCTTTTTCCGCTGCGTAATAATTTTAATGTCCAGGTCGTAACCGGGTTTGATCTTTCCGGTTTTATCCGTGATGCTTATCGTTACCGGCACCCTTTTCTGATCCACTCCCAACGGCGACGTTACCGTTTCCGCGGCGGGGGCTATCTTTTCCACCTTGCCCGTAAGCTTTTCGCCGTCTATCGGCTTTCCGCTGATCTCGACAGTATCGCCGATTTTAATTTTTCCGGCGTCGTCCGCGAGAATCCTGGCCTCGAGTTCCAGGTTTTTCGCGTCGCCTATTACGAAAGCGGGCGCGCCGGGCACGGCGGGAGAAT
>JAUZPW010000323.1 GCA_030705725.1 Bacillota bacterium | reverse complement strand
CACCGACCCCGCGACGCCCCAGCTTCGCGCGATCGACGCCGTGAATCCGTGCGACCGGAGTTTTTGCGAAGCGCTTATGGCCGGGGTTACGACGGTCTTGACCGGGCCCGGCAGCGCTAACCCGATAGCGGGGCAGTTTACGGCCATAAAAACATATGGCAGGCGGATCGACGATATGGTGATGAGGGCTCCCGCCGCGATGAAATTCTCGCTTGGGGAAAACCCGAAAAACGTATACCATGAAAAAAACCAGACGCCCGCAACAAGAATGGCAACAGCCGCCATTATCAGGGAAAACCTATTTAAGGCGGCGGAATACAAAAAGGCGAAGGACCGCGCGGCAAAAGACTCGGAATGCGACGCGCCCGACTTCGACATGAAGCAGGAAAGCCTGCTTCCGCTTATAAACGGAGAGGTGCAGGCGCATTTTCATGCTCACCGGTCGGACGACATTTTTACGGCGCTCAGAATATCTAAGGAATTTGGTCTTAAGCCCGTCATCATTCACGGCACGGAGGGACACCTTATCGCCGATATACTGAAGAGCGAGAACGTTCCGGTTATCACCGGCCCGAACCTTTCCTTCCGCGCGAAGCCGGAGCTTAAAAACATGACCTTCGAGACGCCGGGGATACTTGCAAAGAACGGCGTGCTGACGGCAATCTCGACGGATCACCCCGAAACGCCGCTCCAGTATCTGATGCTCTGCGCGTCGCTTGCGAACAGGTCTGGCATGGAGGAAACGGATGCGCTTAAGGCAGTTACGATAAATCCCGCGAAAATCGCGGGGCTTGACCGCCGCGTCGGCTCCATTAAAAAAGGCAAGGACGCCGATATTGTAGTTTACTCGGGGCATCCTTTCGACAGGAATACCGAGGTAACGGCAGTGCTGATCGACGGAAGGCGTGTAAAATAATGAGAGACATCAGCGCAGAGGTTATTACGGACACTGTTAAAAAGCTATGCGTCGGCGCAAACCTGTTTCTGCCCGAAGATCTGAAAGCCTCTTTCTCGGAGTGGGGAAAAAGAGAACGCTCTCCGACGGGGGGGGCCATTTTCGGTGAGATGGAGAAAAACTGGGAGCTTGCCGAAAAAAACCGGATTCCCGTCTGCCAGGACACAGGCATGGCCGTGGTTTTCTGCGAGGTCGGGCAGGACGTCCACATCGCGGGCGGCTCCTTTGAGGACGCAATCAACGAGGGTGTGAGGCAGGGTTATACGGAGGGCTTTCTGCGGCTCTCGGTTGTTTCCGACCCGCTCAGAAGGGTGAACACGAACGACAACACGCCCGCCGTTATCCATACACGCATCGTTCCGGGGGATAAGCTTAAGTTAACCGTCGCCCCGAAGGGCTTCGGAAGCGAAAATATGAGCCGCATAAAAATGTTTACGCCGTCCGCGTCGCGCGGAGATATTATAGATTTTATCGCCGGAGCGGTTTCGGACGCGGGCTCGAACCCCTGCCCGCCCGTTATAGTCGGGGTGGGGCTTGGCGGCACGTTCGAGCTGTCGGCGCTTTTATCAAAAAAGGCGCTTTTAAGACCCGTCGGGCGGAAAAACCCCGACGCCTTATACGCCGCGATCGAGGAGGAAGCGCTCGGCAGAATAAACGCTCTCGGCATAGGGCCGCAGGGCCTGGGCGGAACCGTAACTGCGCTCGCCGTGAATATCGAGGTTTACGCTACCCACATCGCGGGGCTGCCCTGCGCCGTGAACATGGGCTGCCATATAACAAGGCATGCGGAAGCGGTTTTATAATAAGCCTTCCGCTTAAAAACGCATACATAAGAACCCGTCTCAACAGGCTTTTGAGACGGGTTTTCCTTTATGCTTTAATTGGGACGGCGTGAAGCCCGGACAGTTTTCAGGCGGGGAAATATACGTCCGCGGTGAAGCCGGGCTTCAGCAGCCCGTTTTTATCGTCCGGCTTTACCTGAACGTATACTATTCTGTTGCCGTCCTTCTCGAACGCGTAGTCGGATATCTGGGTCACGGTCCCCGGTATTGAGGCCTTTTCGTCTGAGACCGGGACGATGCCGACCTTTTCGCCAAGCCGAACCTTGCCTATAAACTCCTCGTGAACCTCCGCCCTGACGATTATGGTATCGGCGTCTATAAGCTTAAGCACGCTTGTCGGAGCGCCCTGATACCCCAGGCAGGAGCCGTTTACAACCTTAATATCCCTGACTATTCCGTTATCCGTGCAGGAGACTATGTTGCCGTCTTTTATGTACTCTTTCGCCGTTTTTTCGAGCAT
>JAUZPW010000322.1 GCA_030705725.1 Bacillota bacterium | reverse complement strand
TTTTTGTATTATCCATAATGGATTTATATTTTGTTGTAAGCTGTCGTTTGAGCGAAGCAAAATGGGGGCTGAGCGATGTCCGAGCACCTTATCCGTTTGGAAAATGTCGTTAAGGAATTCGGCGGAAAAAGAATATTGAACTCGATCAATCTGACGGTTAAGGACAAAGAGTTTTTAACTTTATTGGGACCTTCCGGCTGCGGTAAGACCACTACCCTGCGTATTATAGGCGGATTTGAAACGCCTGACTCAGGCGTGGTCTATTTTGAAGACCAAAATTACAATAGTGTACCCCCGTATAAGCGCCGTGTCAACACGATTTTTCAGAAATACGCGCTCTTTACGCATTTAAACGTTTACGAAAACATCGCCTTCGGCCTTAGAATTCAAAAAAAGCCGGAGGATGAAATAAAAAACCGTGTTTGCGAAATGCTGAGGCTCGTGAATCTCGAGGGTTATGAAAAGCGCTCGGTTTCGCGGCTTTCCGGCGGCGAGCAGCAGCGCGTGGCAATAGCGCGCGCGGTCATAAACCATCCGCAGGTCCTGCTTCTGGACGAACCTCTGGGCGCGCTGGACTTAAAACTCAGAAAGGAAATGCAGGTCGAACTTAAGGATATTCAGAAAAAGCTCGGCATAACCTTTGTCTACGTTACGCACGATCAGGAAGAGGCCCTTACGATGAGCGATAAAATCATCGTTATGAATAAAGGAACCATACTCCAGTGCGGTACGCCTCTGGACATATACAACGAGCCTCAGAACGCCTTTGTGGCCGATTTTATCGGAGAGAGCAACATTCTGCCCGGCGTTATGATTGGCGATTATAAGGCTGTTTTTGCGGGAAGAGATTTCGAGTGCTCCGATTTCGGTTTTTTGCCCGATGAAAACGTCGACGTCGTCATAAGGCCCGAAGACCTTAAGATCGTTAGCGGCGACGCGGCGCAGCTTCAGGGCGTTGTCCGCTCGATAGTATTCAAGGGCGTGCATTACGAGATGATGGTGGAAACCGAGGGCTTTACCTTCATGATCCACTCCACGCTCTGCGAACCGGTCGGGACGACCGTCGGGCTTTACATCCAGCCCTTCGACATACATATAATGCACAAGGCCTGAAAAAGGGGGGAATAGCCGTGAAAGCCCGCACATCCGTTCCATACATTTTCTGGATGGCGATTTTCGTTGTCGCCCCTCTTATACTTGTTTTGATCTACGCTTTTTCCTCAAAAAACGGGGCCCCGACCTTTGATAATTTCCGCATGATGGCCGATTACGGCCCGATTTTTACGAGGTCTTTTCTGCTTGCCTTTTTCGCGACGATCATATGCCTGATTATCGGCTACCCTTTGGCCTATGTTTTGTCAAGGCAGGATCACAGGTATCAGCCCTTTTTCGTTATGCTTATTATGCTTCCCATGTGGATGAATTTTCTGCTCAGGACATATGCTTGGATGTCGATTCTCGAAAACAACGGCTTCTTAAACAGATTTCTGGCAACCGTGGGGCTTCCCCCGGTATCGATAATAAATACTCCGTCCGCGGTTTTGCTCGGCATGGTTTATAATTATCTGCCGTTTATGGTTTTGCCCGTTTATAACGTGCTTATAAAAATCGACGTCAAGCTTATCGAGGCGGCACAGGATCTCGGAGCGAACCGCAGAACCGTTTTCAGGCGAGTCATATTCCCGCTGAGCTTTCCGGGCGTGCTTTCGGGCGTTACCATGGTGTTTGTGCCCGCCGTAAGCACTTTTATTATATCGACAATGCTCGGCGGCGGAAAATACATGATGGTCGGCGACCTGATTGAAAAACAGTTTGTCGGCGCTGCCTACAATCCCCATCTCGGCTCGGCAATATCTCTTTTCATGATGCTGATAATCATTATCTGCATGAGCGTTATGAACCGCTTTGACAGCAATTCCGGCGAGGAGGTAATCCTGCCGTGAAGAAGACTTTATATAACGTTTATATGGCGGCGATTTTCATATTCTTGTACGCTCCCATCCTGGTATTGATGGTTTTTTCATTTAACGCCACAAAGAGCCGCACTGTATGGGCCGGTTTTACAACCAGATGGTATCTTGAGCTTTTTTCGGACGCTCAGATTATGAACTCGCTTTATACTACGATTATGGTAGCTTTTCTCGCCGCTGTTTTTGCTACTCTTCTAGGCACAGCGGCCGCCGTCGGATTCAGCAGCATGAAAAAGCGTCCAAGGGAAGCGCTTTTGACCGTGAACAATATTCCGGTCATGAATCCCGATATTATTACGGGCGT
>JAUZPW010000321.1 GCA_030705725.1 Bacillota bacterium | reverse complement strand
TTCCGGGACGCGTATACGATAGTCGGGAGACTTGTGAATACGTGCGTCCGGACGGGTGAAACCCTTGAAACGCTGACGATGAAGGATTACAGGGCGGTTTCGGAGGCTTTCGGGGACGATATTTACGAGGCGCTTTCACTGCGCACCTGCGTAAATGGGCGCAATGTGCCGGGCGGGCCTGCGGAAGACGAGGTTACGAGCCAGATAAAGCGTATTGAGGAATTTGCGGGATCGTTTGAAAAAAAAGATGAAAAAGAGAGTATTCATTGACGGCAGCGAGGGCACTACAGGGCTTCGGATTCACGAGCGGTTATCAAGCCGCGGGGACATATCGCTCATTAAGGCTGAAGAAGAGAAGAGGAAAGAGCCTTCTGAGCGGAAAAAGCTGATCAACAGCGCCGATATAATTTTTCTTTGCCTGCCGGATAAGGCGGCTAAGGAATCGGTATCGCTTATTGAAAACGAAAATGTGCGCGTTATAGACGCGTCGACGGCGCACAGGACGGCGCAGGGCTGGATTTACGGTCTGCCGGAGCTTTCCGAAGAGAGGCTCACTGCCGTAAGGGAGGCAAAAAGGCTTTCAGTGCCAGGGTGCCACGCAACAGGATTTAACGTTCTCGTCTATCCGCTTACGGAAATGAAAATCGCGCCGCAAGGTTATCCCTTCTGCGCACATTCCATAACCGGATATTCGGGCGGCGGGAAAAAAATGATCGCGGAATACGGGGAGAAACCGCTCCCTCAGTGCCTTAAGAGTCCAAGGCAGTACGCTCTTTCGCAGTGCCATAAACATCTGCCGGAAATGCAGAAAACATGCGGTCTTTCGTTCCCACCGGTTTTCACGCCGATCGTGTCGGACTATTATTCTGGGATGGTCGTGACTGTTCCCGTTCTGCCGAGGCTTTTGGATAAAAAGATGACAGCGGAAGAAATGATGGAGTTTTTTTCCGACTATTATAAAAAGTCTAAGCTTATTGAAGTGATGCCCAAAGACGGAGGGATCGCCGAAGACGGGTTTTTAGACGCCGCGGCTATGGCGGGATCGGACGGCCTGCAGATATTCGTTGCAGGAAACGACGAAAGGATACTTTTGATCTCGCGTTTCGACAATCTGGGCAAGGGGGCGTCCGGAGCCGCAGTGGAATGTATGAATCTGATGCTCGGAATCGATGAACTTAAAGGGCTCAGGCTAAAAAAGGGGTCGTAAAAAATGAAGCTTATCGACGGAGGGGTCTGCGCGCCATACGGGTTTCTGGCATCTGGACTGCACAGCGGCATGCGGAGAAACAAACTTAAAAAGGATTTGGCGCTTATATACAGCGAAGCCGAATGCAGAGCGGCGGCAGTCTACACTACGAACAAGGTGAAAGCGGCACCGCTTTACGTGACGATGGAGAATCTTAAGACCGGAACTGCGCGGGCCGTAATCTGCAACAGCGGAAACGCAAACTCGTGCGCTCCCGACGGGAGCGAAAACGCAAGAAAAACATGCAGGCTTATCGCAAATGCTCTAGACATCGAAGAAAACGAAGTCGTCGTGGCGTCGACCGGAGTAATAGGCAAACGCCTGAACGTTGATAAAATTGAAAAAGCGATACCGGAGCTTGTCGGCGGACTGTCGACGGACGGCTCCGAAGACGCGGCGGAAGCCATTATGACAACAGACAAAAATAAAAAGGAAATCGCCGTGGAAGTCTTTATCGGGGGGGGAAGCGTTAAGATCGGCGCGATTGCTAAGGGCAGCGGAATGATCCATCCGAACATGGGAACAATGCTGTCGTTTATAACCACCGACTGCAGAATTTCACAGGATATGCTGCAAAAGGCCCTGTCTGATTCGGCACGCAGGAGTTTTAACCGTGTGAGCGTCGACGGCGATACGTCGACGAACGACATGTGCGTTATACTGGCAAGCGGGCTCGCGAATAACGATATGATAGACAGAGAAGACGAAAATTACGAGGCGTTTCTGGACGGCCTGCATTACGTAAACGTTTATGTCGCACGTGAGCTTGCGCGCGACGGCGAGGGTGCGACAAAGCTTTTGACCTGTACGGTTAGAAATGCGGGCAGCGAGGAGCACGCCGAGAAGATAGCGAAGTGCGTAATCTCATCGTCGCTTGTCAAAGCAGCGATGTTCGGCTCGGACGCTAACTGGGGACGCGTTTTATGCGCTATGGGATATTCGAAAGCCCCGTTTAAGCCTGAACTCGTAGATATTTCGTTTGCCTCCGAGGCAGGATGCGTCGACGTTTGCAAGGACGGAGCGGGACTTTCCTTTGACGAG
>JAUZPW010000320.1 GCA_030705725.1 Bacillota bacterium | reverse complement strand
AGGAGCAGGTTGCACACGGCGATGAGCGAGGCCAGCACGAATACCATCTTATAGCTTGTTGCCGCCCATATAAGCCCGCCGAGAAATGGGATCGTCATTGAAACCACATGGTCGAAGCTTGTGCCGGTCGAGAGAGTCGGCACCACATCGCTTGGATCGTCGGCAATTTTACGCACGTAGGTCGAGCGGGCCATCTCGACGGAGCTCAGCGAGTTATCGATGATATAGCAGGCGGCCGTGACGACCACGGCCACGCCGACCGGAAAAATGTCGGACGCAAAGGCATAACCCATGCAGAGCGCAATCAGCAGAATCGCCTCGGCCGAGAGCACCGTTTTTTCACCCAGCCTGTCTATCGCCCGGCCTACGACGGTTCGGGTGCCGATGCTTAAAAAGGCGACGACAAAGCCCATTACGGCAAACATCGGCGTGCCCAAATGATAGATTTTGATAAGCACCCAGGGGGCGAAGGTGAGGAATATCTGCTTGCGCGCTCCGTTTGTAACGGATTGCAGGTAAAAGACCGTGTATTTCTTTTTTAGAACGAAACGCGGTTTTTTTCTGCCGGTGTTTACGGGTAAGCGCATAAACATAAAGGTAAAGGCTGAGGCGAGGTAACAAAAGCCGGCGATAATAAACAGGGCGGTATAGCTCAAAGACAAAAAGTCGAAGCCCAAGAGCACGATCAAATATCCGATAATCGTGGCGGAAAGGCAGTAGGCGTTGTATCTGCCAAGACGCGCGCCGTATTCTTCCTGCTTTGAAAGGCTCATGCCGATTCCGGGCGCGAGAGGCATGCCTATATGCGTGCCGAGGTTCAGCACCACCATCCATAGAAGCATCGGAACGAAACCGGGAGACAAAAGCCCGAGCCCGAACATGCCCAAAGACGCAAAGATCATGCCCAGAGACGCGAGCTTTACGTCGCTTAAAAAGGTAAACGCCGCAAAAATAAAGACCAGAAGAGCGCCGGGAAGCTCGCGCGGAAACTCAACCATACCGCGCATCGCCTCGCTTAAATGATAGACGTCATTCAGAAAATTATTAAAGGTCGTCGTGGTGATGCCGCTCGAAATTCCGGCCAAAAAGCCCGTGGCGAGAAGAAGGCTGAAGTTTCTGTCGCTCCTGAACGAAAACGCGATGCCCTCGTATGTTTTTTTCAATCCGTTCTTAAATTCCGTTACCTTGATCATTTCGAAAAGATACCTCCGCATACCTTTATAACAGACTTGATTTCTTCGCCGCCGCCCCTTGTATTTCCGGAAGGCGGATATAATTGCAAAATTTGGTTGACAAATGTTATCCTGCTGTTGTATGATCAGGTTAACAAATGTTGTCTTAAAGTGGAGATGCGTTTTATGAATAAAAATATCAGCCTATCCGACGGCGAATGGAAGCTTATGAACCTTCTTTGGGAGAAATCTCCCAGGACTATAGCGGAGATGGTTAAGGAACTCAGCACGGACACCGGCTGGAGCAAGAACACCTTGTTCGTAATGCTGTCGCGCATGGAGGAAAAGGGCGCGGTACGCTATGAGGGCGGAGCGAGGGCGCGGCTATATTACCCCACGGTCCTGAAAACGGAAATAGCTGTAAGGGAAACGGAAAGTTTTCTTAAAAAAGTATATGACGGAAGCCTCGGCATTATGGTGGCGTCAATGGCCGGGCAGAAGGCTCTGACGAAAGAGGATATCGACGAGCTCTATGCCGTTTTGCGTGAGGCGGAAAAAGAGGCCGGAAGATGACCGAATTTATTATAACATCGTCGGTGCTGATTACGGTTTTAATTCTGCTGCGTTTTTTATTCCGGGGTAAAATAAGCCGCCGCGTGCAGTATGCACTCTGGGGGCTTGCACTTTTAAGGCTTTTGGTGCCGTTTTCGCTTTTTTCAAGCCCGGTCAGCGTTATGAACGCTGTGCCGGAAAGCGTTTATAATCAAAAACAGCAAGGTTACGCTGGTTTATCAGGCGGGGACGCCGTCAAGAGCGCCTCTCCGGCTGCTCCCGGTGAAGAAGACCGGGGACCGGCGGTAAAACGCGACGCCGGAGGGACTGATCGGGGAAGAATTCTGAAGCTTATATGGGCAGTCGGCGGTGCCGCCGTCGGGCTGTGGTTTTTATGTACAAATCTTGTGTTTTACAGGCGAATCCGAAAAACGCGAAAGGCTTACGGCGTTCCGGGCTGCAAGCTGCCCGTCTATTTGAGCGGGAGCGTCGCCTCGCCGTGCATGTTCGGGATCTTTCGCCCTTCCATTTATCTTACGCCGAAGGCCGCGGAAAAAGAAAGCTGCGTTCGTTACATTCTGGAGCACGAGCTTT
>JAUZPW010000032.1 GCA_030705725.1 Bacillota bacterium | reverse complement strand
TCAAAATATAAGCTCCCCGGTGGCGTTTTCTCAGCTTGAGGATAACTGGAAGTTCTTTTCCGACAGCAAAAAAATATACACTAAAATAAGGTATATCGATGTAAGCGGAAACGAAAAAGTTAAAATAGAATACTTTCCTAACGGATCAGTGTCAATAAAACCCCAAGAGCTTAAGAATAAAGCGAATAAAAGCTATTATAAAAATTTGTCGAAGCTTTTAAAAGATCAGATTTATATTTCAAGGCTTGAGCTTGATTTCGACGATGGAACCCTTGAAAGACAGCCGGTTATAAGGATGTCGATGCCGGTGTTTGAAAACGGTGCCCGGATGGGATCCGTTGTAATAAGCTATAACGCGAATTACCTGTTTGATGATTTAAGGAACACAGCGCTTACAAGCTACGGGGATATATATTTGCTAAACTCCAGCGGTTATTGGCTTTATAATGACAGAAACGGCGAAAACGAATGGGGTTTCATGTACAAAGGCAGAGAATACCTGACTTTTGCGAACGCTTACCCCAGTGAGTGGAGCAGGATAATCGAAAGCGGCAAAGGAAGTATTGAAGACAAAAACGGGCTGTTTACCTTTTTCGATGTAAAGCCATATTACAAAGAGAATAATTACGGAAAAACATCCGTGCTTTCCGGAGAAGATGAATGGCTGCTCGCTTCCGTCGTGTCAAGCAGCAGCAAAAACGGTATTGTTTTTAATAAAAACCTCTTCGATATTATGCTTTTAACGCTTGACAAGCAAAAAATATTCCTTCTTGTCGTACTGGCTTTTTCCGTTTCGACCGCTATTTTTTGGCTGGCTTACAGGCGGTCCGAGCGAAAAATAAGGAAATTTTCGCTCGATATTCTGACCGAGGTGTATGACCGGCGCGCGGGCTTTGAGCAGCTTCGTAAAGCGTATAAAACGGCTTATAAAAAGTTATTGAAACTCAGCGTTTGCTTTATAGACGTCAACGGGCTTAAGAAGGTAAATGATTCTATGGGCCATAAGGCCGGCGACGAGCTTATTAAAAGCATTATACAGGTTATCAGAAACAATCTCAGGAAGTCCGATTTCATCATAAGGATCGGCGGAGACGAGTTCCTTATCGTACTGGAGGGCGTCGGTTCAGAAGAGGCTGAAAAAATCTGGCAGCGCATATGCGGGGATTACAAAAAAATAAACCATACCGAAGAAGAACAATTCAGCTTCCCGGTAAGCCACGGTATTGAAGAATTTAAATTTACGCCGAACGAGTCGGTTGAAAAAATCATAAATGAAGCCGATGAAAAAATGTACAAAGAAAAAAGAAAAATAAACAGAACGTTATAAATAAATGGAAACGGACCTGCCCTTTTCGAATACAATGGTGTAAGATCAAAAAGGCAGGAAGGTGCGTCCGTATGTTTTCCGTTGCAGCGATGCTGCTCCTCAATGCCCTTTACTTTACCCTGAGAATTTCCGGGTCAACCGGTTCCTTTCCCAGACCTCTCTCAGCAAAGGAGGAGTTTGAAGCTCTGGAGAAAGCGTCCGAGGGGGACATAGCTGCGCGAAACAAGCTTATAGAGCATAATCTGCGGCTTGTCGCCCATGTGATTAAGAAATACTATTCCGCGACAAACGACCAGGACGATTTGATTTCTATCGGCACTATCGGTCTTATTAAAGCAATATCGACATTCAACGTAAAGAAAGGGGCACGCCTTTCAACATACGCCGCGCGCTGTATCGAAAATGAAATATTAATGTATTTCAGGACTTTGAGGCGGCAGTCCTGCGAAGTATCCCTTTCCGAGCCGGTAGATAACGACAGCGAAGGCAACGAGCTCGCGCTAATGGATATGATAAGCTGCGAAGACACGATGCTCGACACTATTTATGCCTCGGATCAAAGAAAAAAGCTCATTAAATTTGTTAATGAGCTGTTGGACCCGCGCGAGCGTGAAATCGTTATTATGCGCTACGGACTGAACAATTCGTCTCCCCGGACACAGCGCGAAATAGCCGAACAGTGCGGCATTTCCCGCTCGTATGTTTCACGCATAGAAAAGCGAGCGCTGATGAAGCTGCAGCACGCTTTTGACGAATAATTCAATAAGAAAAAGAGGGTCATACCATACCCTCTTTTTAATTTTTTCGGATCCGCCTTGGCTTTTATAGTCTCAATTTACTTATTAAGCGTATTGATCATCGAATTTATGTGGTTTTCCATATATTTTCCGGCGCTTTCCGAATCCCGGTTTTTGATAGCCTTTATTATCTTTTCGTGTTCACCTGCATATAAAACGCCGTATTCGCGCGTAACCAAAAAATTGTATTTTGACTCTATCTGTTTTTGCTCGTAAATAAGCATTTTGAGAAAAGCTTCCATAAATTTATTCTTGGTTGCTTCGGCAACTATTACATGGAAATCAAGCGAGGGGTCAACAAAAAGTCTCTTTTCATGTATGCAGCGCCAGTATTCCTTAACGGTCAAAACCATCCGCTCAATTTCTTCCTCCGTCGCCTTAACAGCCGCCTGGCGCGCAGCTTCGATTTCAAGGCCTCTTCTGACTAAATAAAGGTCCAGCAAATCGTCGTACTGCGTCGAACGAACGGCCTGAGCCATGGAATTCTGCAAATGATCTCTGGTTATCTGTTCGTTTGTAATTTCAAGAAATTTTCTGCCTTCATCAGTAAGTACCCTGCCCATGTTTGCCTGCTGCCTGGTAAACCCCCGGGCGTCAAGTTCTTTCAAATAGCGTCCGATAGTCGCAATGCCGCAATCAATTCCAACGGCGTCCAATTCTATTTTTAAAACCAGCGACCCAGTCGGTTCATTTCTTTCCGATAACATTCTTAATATGAGGTATATTATCAGGTCTGTCCTGTTTCTGAAAGAATAACTGGCTTTAAGCTGTTCAATGTCAAGGTGCTCCAGGATCAATCACATCCTTTTGTGCGTATATGGATAATAATACCTTAGCCGTTTCACAATTTCAACATTTTTCTAGTTTTTGAGCAATTAAAATGCATACGAAAGACAAGCAAAGATTTACCTGGTTGAATTTCCTATATATAGTAATATAATACTGTTTAGTTTTAGAAATAAACATAAGGGGTATTATTATGATTGTCCGGGGGAAATACGCAATATTAGACCCATCCTCAGGCGAGGCGGGACTAACGAATGACTTCGCGATCTGCGTCAAAGGCGGCCTGATTGCCGACTTGGGGCCTTATTCTGAAATGACGGCAAAGTACCCTTTAGAGCAAGTAATCGGGGACGGCACTCAGCTTATGATGCCGGGTTTAGTAGACGCGCATACTCACGGCGCGGGCCTCTCCTTTATACAGCGTGGCGAGAGCTTTGATTTTCTTGAAAATTCCCTGCTTGATTTTGAAACCAGTCTTGACGTCGAGCCGGAAATCAACAGCATGTTAAACGCCGTCCGTCATATCCAAAACGGTTGCACCACCATTCATCACAATAACTGGAGCATGCCTTCCGACCCAAATGAAACAGATAACTGCGCGCGAAAAATCGAGGCATACCAGAAAACCGGCATTCGCCTTGGTTTTTCCCTCGGAATCCGCAATAAAAACATACTTGCCTACGATGATAAGAATTTTCTGAAAACCCTGCCCGCGGATCTCCAAAAGGAAGCCTCCTATCTTGTGGAAATTGATCAGGAAGCGGCTGTCCGCGATTATTTCGACGCCTTTTCATATCTTTATAAAAGGTATAACGGCGGCGCTACCCGGATTTTTTTCGGGCCCAGTTGGGTTCAGGGCTCAACAGACGACTTTCTGCAAAAAATTAAGCTGCGATCAACGGAGCTAGGCGATATTCCCATTCACCTGCACTGTCTTCAGACGCCGGTTCAAAAAGCTTTCGGCCTGAGAACCTACGGAAAATCACTGGTAGGGCATCTTGACGATCTGGGGCTCGTCGACCGTAACCTCGTGCTGGGGCACGCCGTATACCTGAATCAAGACGACATTGAGCTTCTGGGGCAAAAAAATGCTTCCGTGACGCATCATCCGAGCTGCAATTTAATAATGAGAAACGGCATTGCTCCGGTTTACGAGATGGTGAGGTCTGGCATAAACGTCGCGCTCGGCATTGATGAAAAATGCATCAACGACGATGAAGACGCCATTATGGAAATGAAAATGATATATTACCTTCACCGTCAGTCCGGAATCCTTTTGACAGGCGTTCCCGCCTTTACGCCTTTCGACGTGATGAAAATAGCCACCAAAAACGGCGCGGTTCCTTCCGGTTTTCATGACAGCATCGGAGTTCTCGAAAAAGGTAAATGCGCGGATATAATTTTGATAGACCTGCATGATATTCTTGAAAATCCATGGAGCGCTCCCAACGGTTCTTTCGGAAATATCTTTATCCACCGTGCGCTCGGACGCTGTGTTAATACTGTGATAATCGACGGAAAGCCGGTAATGCGGGACAGAAAACTCCTCACGATCGACAAAGATGCTCTTTTTGCCGAAGCCGCGAAGCAGGCGTCCCGAGGCAAAACCCCCGAGCAGCTTAAATACCGCGACCTGCTTTACAGAATAAAGCCGTATTACCAGAAATGGTACAATTCCTGGCTTGAAGACCTCGAACTGTCGCCCTTCTACAAAATGAACAGCAGAATATGAACGTCCGTTTGTACATATAGTCCGCCTAAAAAAATTCCCTGCCCCGGCGCTTTTACAAAGCTTCCGGCAACAGGGAATTTTTTTATAACAAAGCTATTACAGTTTATTTTCCTTCATAAACTGAGCGTTCGTGCCGTTGATGCTGAAAAATTCGGCGGCGGAACGTTTTCCGATTTCTTCGGGGTATTTGTCGACGGCTCTTATATACTCTTCCTCATTGATTGCGAGTACTTTGCCGTCTTTCATAACGATCTTGCCATCAACAACCGCTAGGCATACTTCCTGCCCTCTGGCGCTGTATACGAGGTTCGGAACTATGTTTCTCATGGGATATGTGTAGACGGGCTGCATCGACGGATAGCTCAGGTCGACCGCGATAAAATCCGCCTGTTTGCCGACTTCAAGCGAACCGACAGTATCGCCCAGGCCGATAGCCTTCGCCCCTTCTATTGTCGCCATCCGCAGCGCCCTCCATGCGGGCATTACTTCCGGGTCTTTATATTTGATCTTATTGTAAAGAGCAACGTTTTTCATTTCGTTTATTATATTGTGGCAGTTGTTGCCCGGCGCCTGATCGGAACCGAGGGCGCAGAATCCGCCGGCGTTCTGGAAAGCAACCGATGGAGGAACAACTCCGTCGATTATCCCGATCGAACCGGGGCAAAGGATCATCGAAGCGCCATGCTTCGCAATCACGGCCGCTTCCTCATCTGTGCAGTCCGTCAGATGAACCGCAATCAATGTATCGTCAAGAAAACCGAGCTTCTCGAGGAACGCCGTCGGTCTTTCTCCGTAACGCTTCTCGATCTGATACGTTTCACGGTCGCCCTGCTGGGTGTGCATATGTATTTTGGTTTTGCGTTCCTTCGCAATCTTCTGGATTTTAAGCAGCATTTCTGTGCTTACAAAATCCGCTCCCTGAGGCCCGAACAGAATTTTGATCCTTCCGCCGTCTTTGTTGTTCCATTTGTCGTATAGCTCGAGATTTCTTTTAAGGCTCGCTTCGCCCATCACGTCGTCAAATTCGTAAAGCTCGCCCGGTTTATATACGCGCCTTTTTGCGGCGCGGATCGTCTGAGCAATATGTCCTCTGACCCCGATCTTTTCAATAAAGCTGCAAACGTTGTCCATCTCCGAGTCAAAATCGCCGAAGGTTGTCGTGCCGGCCCTGATAGCCTCGATATAAGCCACCTTGCTTCCGGCGTCTCTTTCCTCTTCGTTTACCGCGTTGTCAAAGGGCTGGAGCCCGTACATCATCCAGTATCCGGTATCCTGAGCGAGGCCCCTCATAATATTGCACGAGGTATGTATGTGAGCGTCGATAAAACCCGGGAATATGGCGTGGTGGCCGAGGTTCAGCGTTTCTTCCGCCAGATAGGCGCTTTTGGCTTCCTCAGCGCCGAGTATATCGATAATTTTACCGCCGTCCACAGCCATGGAAACTCCCGTTTTGTAGCCGACGCCGTCGCCTTCCATTGTATAAAAATGGGGCGCGTTAACCATTAAATCAATTTTTTTCATGATAATATCCTCCTCTTGTCATTTTTAGGTGCAGATAATGTTGAATTCAATCATCACGGATGATTAATGCCGTCACATTGAGTATAACGAAGTAAATATCCAAAAGCAATACGGATTTATATATTTTTCCAGTTTATAGCTGATTTTGTGTTTTTTCTTTGTCAGTCCGGGCTCTTTAACTTATTTTTGTACGCCGCCCACATTAAAGCGCCGACCAGAACTCCGCCGGCTATATTTCCCAAAGTAACGGGGAGCAAATTGTTTGCTATGAAAGCCTTCCACGTCAGCGCAGATACGTTAACTCCTGCCTGAGTTGCTTTGGCGGCGTATTCAGGCACCTTCATCGCAAAAAGTCCCGCCGGAATATAATACATGTTCGCGACGCAGTGCTCAAACCCGGCGATAACGAAAAACGCGACCGGAATATAAGCCCCAAGTATTCGTCCCGCCGTGTCCTTGGCGCTTAAGCTGCAGAGCACCCCGGCGCATACAAGCACGTTGCAGAGAATACCTAAAACAAAGGCGGAACCGAACGGCAGCGCACATTTTGCGGCCGCCATTTTTATGGTAAAAACCGCGAGCGCGCCGGATGAATAGTTAAACTGTCCGAAAAACGCGCAGGCGGCCGCTACCGAAACGGCACCCGCGAAATTGCCGATATATACAAAAAACAAATTCCTTATAAGCCCGGCAAACGATGTGTCTCCGTTAAATACAGAAATCGAAATAAGACTGTTTCCCGTAAAAAGTTCCGTTCCCAGCAAAATAACCATACCCAGCCCGAACGGGAACAAAAGCCCGCTTATCATACGCGCCGCAGAGATATTGCCGACGGCAAATACCGCTGTATTCGCGGTCACACCTCCGAACGCTATAAAAGCGCCGGCCAAAAAACCCATCAGCAGCATGCGGTATACCGGCAGCCCGGCTTTTTCCGCGCCCGCTTTGGAGTAATTCGAAACTACCTCCGCCGGGGAATACATGTTGAGCCCGTTTTTTACCTGAGTGCCTTCGGCAACAATATTTTTCATAAATGCTCCAATCAAAGCTTCCGGTTAAAAAAGCCCGGAAATTTTACCGTTTTCGTCGACGTCGATTTTTTCGGCGGCGGGCACCTTGGGCAATCCCGGCATTGTCATAATCTCGCCGGTCAATGCGACAATAAATCCCGCGCCCGCCGATACCTTAAGATTGCGTACGGTGACCTTGAAGCCGCGCGGCGCGCCGAGAAGCAGGGCGTTGTCTGAAAAGCTGTACTGGGTTTTAGCCATGCAGACAGGCAAGCCGGAAAAGCCCAGAGCTTCAAGCTGCTGCAGCTGTTTTTGAGCGGCGGGAGTCAGCTCGACCGAATCGGCCCTGTAAATTTTCCTGACGATTGCGTCAAGCTTCTCTGTAATAGTCATTTTGAGGTCATAGCAATATGTAAAGTTATTCGGCTTTTCACACAGCCTTACTACCTCGTTTGCTAGCTTTATTCCGCCTTCTCCGCCCTTGCCCCATACTTCCGAAAGAGCTACGTTGACATTAAGCTCCCTGCACCTGTCTTCTATAAGCTTAAGCTCGGCCTCGCTGTCCGCAGGGAAGCGATTTATCGCGACGACTGCGGGCAGCCCGTATACTTTCGTAATATTTTCAACATGCTGCAGAAGATTTGGCAGCCCCTTTTGGAGCGCATCGAGATTTTCCTTTAAAAGTTCGGCTTTAGCTGCCCCTCCGTGATGCTTGAGCGCTCGTACGGTCGCCACTATGACGACAGCCGCTGGTTTTAACCCGGCGGCGCGGCATTTTATATCCAAGAACTTTTCGGCTCCCAGATCAGCCCCAAAGCCAGCCTCCGTGACAACATAGTCGCCCAGCTTAAGCGCGGCCTTTGTCGCCGTGACCGAGTTACAGCCGTGAGCGATGTTCGCAAACGGCCCGCCGTGGATAAAAGCGGGTGTATGCTCAAGCGTCTGAACAAGGTTTGGCTTAAGCGCGTCCTTGAGCAGCGCCGCCATTGCGCCCTGAGCGTTTAATTCTCCTGCAGTCACCGGCTTTTCTTCGTATGTATAACCGACAATAATTTTAGACAGTCTTTCTTTCAGGTCGCTTATATCTTTTGCAAGGCATAAAATCGCCATTATTTCTGACGCGACGGTTATGTCGTATCCGTCTTCGCGGGGCGTGCCGTTTACTCTGCCGCCGAGCCCGCCGACGATAAAGCGCAGCTGGCGGTCGTTCATATCGACGCACCGCCTCCATGTTATGCGCCTCGGGTCTATATTAAGCCTGTTTTCCTGGTAAATATGGTTGTCCAGCATTGCGGCAAGCAGGTTGTTCGCGGCTCCGACAGCATGGAAATCTCCCGTAAAATGCAGGTTTATATCCTCCATCGGAACGACCTGCGCATACCCTCCTCCGGCTGCTCCGCCCTTAACCCCGAAGACCGGGCCGAGCGAAGGCTCGCGCAGGGCTACCACCGACTTTTTGCCTATTTTTCTGAGCGCGTCGGCAAGCCCGACCGTCGTCGTCGTCTTTCCCTCTCCCGCAGGCGTCGGCGTAATCGCCGTCACAAGGATCAGCTTACCGTCCTGAGCTTTGTTATCCTTCATGAAACCGGAGTCAACTTTTGCCTTGTAATTGCCGTACAGTTCAAGGTAATCCTCCGCGATTCCGGCGTTTTCCGCTATTTCGCGGATATTAAGCATTTTTGTTTCCTGGGCGATTTCTATATCGCTTTTGTAGCCCATTAGCCCTGCTCCCCCTAGTCAGAAAAAATATTTAAATATTAATAAAGCAATAATAACATATTTCTCCTGTTTCTCGCCATTATTTTTTTGGTTTCCGCGCCTGTCATTCAGCATTTATATTTCTTGCCCGCTCGATTATGGCCGCCGCTTCCTCTCTCGTTACGTTTGACCCGGGCCGGAACGTGTTGTCCGAATAACCGCGAAGGATATTGAGCTTTGCGAGCGAGGTAACTTCGTTAAACGCCCAATAGTTTGCTGAGACGTCCTTAAACATTGGCTCGCCGCGGGTTTCGTACGAAGCGTTTATCATTCTCGCGATCATCGCCGAGATCTCGGCGCGGCTGACCCTCTCATCCGGCCTGAACGTCCCGTCATCGTAGCCTTTTATTATTCCGGAAGCTTCTGCGGCCAGTATTTCTTTTTCAGCCCAGTTGCCTGCTGTATCCGAAAAGCCCGCCCCGCCGCTGTCCTCCGCAAGATTAAGCGTGCGGGCGATAATAACCGCCGCCTGAGCTCTCGTCAGGCTGGTATGAGGCGAGAACAGAGTGTCCGTCACTCCGGTAACAATGCCGTCCGCGGACAGCCTTAGAATATCGTCCTTTGCAAAGCTGTCCGAAATATCCGAAAAATAATGGCCGTTCAGCCACAACTCGTAATAATCCCAGACGTCTGGAGTTTCCTGCCCCGCGCTCCAGTTTCCCGCGCCTTTCAACCCGTATTTGCCGACAAGCGCAAGCTTTTGTTTTATAGAATCGGCGTCTTCATACCAGATCGCGTAATTTCCCGCTTTTATCGTTCTTCCGTTTAAGGTAAAGCCGTCCGTCACCGTAATATGCGCTACCGGCGAACCAGATGCCGCGTCCACGAATACTTTATGCGGATACTTTTTTATAAGCTCCTGGATGCGGTTAAGCGAAATTCCGAGACCATTTATGCTTCCGTCCGTGCTCCAGAGGCGGCCGTAGAAGGGTATCCCGACAACGATTTTTTCTTTCGGCACGTTTCTAAGCGCATACTGTATCGATTTTTCGACAAAATTCAGAGAAGCTACGGCTCCGGGGCTGCCGCCGCTGTAGTGCTCGTCGTATGTCATGATAAAAATGTAGTCAGCGTATTCGCCGAGTGCCCCGTAATCGTACGACCCCTGCCAGCCCTTCGCGGTTCCCCACGGGTTTGAAGCCACGGCAACAGATACCTCTTTCCCCGGCGGTATTTTTTCTCTCAGCAGCTTAACAAACCTGGTGTAATCCGCACGCTGAAGCTCGGTCAGATTCTC